>JBKJYI010000114.1:0-2937 GCA_046715855.1 Phycisphaerae bacterium | reverse complement strand
GGAGAGGCGCCGCCGCCTTGGCTAACAACGCAGCTGAGGCCAGCATCTGTTCACCGTACTGCTGCCGAGCGAGGTGCCCGCTGGATCGAATCAGATAAAAAGCCACCACCCCTGTCACCGACAAAGTGAGTACCACCACCAACGCCGTCGCCTTGAACTGCAGGCTGTGCAGCGCCTGGAAAAGATTCGCAAAGCTCGAACCTCGACTGCGTTTGGGTTGGTTGCGATGCCGCGCGGCGACGCCCGTCATTAAGACTGATCCTTCGTTAAGGCCTGGAGTGTCCCCCACTCGCCGACTTGGGCGCGCACGGGCTCTCCCAAGGCTATCGGTCCTTAGGACGCGCAACTGAATGTAGCCGGGACGGGTATGCCCGAGCCCCGCCATTCATGGCGTCTCCAGGCATTTCAATGTTGGACGAAGTGAATTAAGTGGGTGCCGTGGCCAAGCGAAGCGCCGCCATGGAAAACAGGCCCGCGACTATCAGACCGAGGCCAACCAAGGCGGGATCTCGTAGAGCCAGGAAGAAGTACAACGAATCAGATCTTACCCGCCACGGCCCCTTCGCCCTCCGCAACCTGCCGGGCGCGCTCCCGGAGCGTGTCGAGCAACTCGCGGACTTCGTTGGCCATACGAGCATTCGGAAAATCCCGGATCAGGTCGAGACCGATATCCAGCGCATCCTGCCAACGGCGCTCCGTGGCCGCGAAACGGAATTGAATGCCCAACTGAAGCAACTTTTCCTTAAACACATTTCGCGCCGACGCTTGAAGGGCCTGAGCCTCCGCCGGCGAAAGGTATTGATCCAGCTCTTTGAGCACGTCGATCGCGTGGTCGGTGTCGCTGCGGCGAACGGCATCCTCCCAGGCGGCCTTGAGCTCCTGCTTGTGCAGCTCCCGCGCCGAGTGCAGTCGATCGGTAAGCGCCAGAACGCGCGGCTCATTGGGCAACGCGGTCATCAGCCGGTCGATCTCATGCTGTGCGCGGTCCCACTCCCGGGAGTGGAAATGGTTCTCGATCATCTCCACCGCTTCGAGCAATCGGCTTTGAATCTTCGCATTCCGGGCGTCGTCTAACTCCTCGCGCACCCGATCGGCCTCTTCACGATAACCAAACCGCCGCTCCATCTCGTCAATCAGAGCCAGCGCCGCTTCCCAGCGCTCCGCCCGGATATCCACGCGAATCGCATGCCGAAGTGCGTCGAGCTCCTGATCGCGGTGGGCCAGAGACTTGGCGCTGTCCGAAATCCGCGTGCTCTCCGCGATGGAATCAAGCGTGGCAAATTTACGCGCAACGCCCTCTCGGAACTCCCGCAACTCATCGAGCTCTCGCGACAGGGTGGCTTCCATCTTGAAAAGCAACGGCGCCATCGTCATCACCAGCACAATCAGGCCCAAGGCGATCGCCCCCGCTGCAAACATCCACAGCGACGAGGATTGGCCGTACCCGGCAATGCCAAGGATCATCAAAATAACGGCGCCCAATAGACCTAGGACGCACGTAATATTTTGAAGCCAGCGAAGTTGAGCAAATCGAATTGGAGGTCCAGCCACGAACAAAATCCCGTGTTAGCGGCCGCACGCAGCGGCGTTTATCGACGTCGCCCGACGACCATCGGCCAACGCGTTCCAAAGAAATCCTAGTTCAAGCCGGTATCGAGTCAACATGCCCGTCACGCGTAAATGGTCGTAATTCAAATTTCAAATTTCAAATCTCAAATAATTTGAAATCTCAAATTCGAATCCGCACTAATCCCGCATTTCCCGCACGCCCGCCGAGCGCGACGTTTCCTTCGTCAGCTGCTCAATTCGCCGCGTCGCGAAATCGATATTGCTTCGCTTTGACGCCTCCTCAGCCAGCACCAGCCGATACAGTTCAAGCGCGCGATCGCGATCGTGCAGGCGATAGTCATACACGGTCGCCGCCTGAAAACGGGCCGGATGAGGCGTGGCTGGGTCCCATGCGAACGCCCGCTCATACCACTGCACGGCGATCTGCTCCTGATCCTTCAGATACTCCTTGTGAATCTCGCCGAGCATGTACGCCGCGTCGTCGATCTTGTCGCTGCTGGGATGCCGCTCGATCAGCTCGCGAAAAACGCCGACGGCCTCAATCATCGGCTTCTCGCGATACATCCCCGGCATTCCGCCGTGCCCGCCCTTGCGCATCAGCTCCATGCCATGATCGAACATCGCGTCGGCGTCTGCCACCGAGTCCGTCGGCCGCAGGCGCTGCGCCGGAATCTCCGCATCCATCACGTAGCGAAACGTCTGCACCTTCTTCAACCCGCCAAGCTCGTGTTCGGCCCACCCCTCCTTGGTCAGATACCCGTGATCGCGATAATAATCGCGCAGATT
The DNA here is from genome assembly GCA_046715855.1 of Phycisphaerae bacterium. Lineage (GTDB taxonomy): Bacteria > Planctomycetota > Phycisphaerae > UBA1845 > UBA1845 > CAZAMB01. Next base: position 582 of record JBKJYI010000114.1, on the reverse strand, counting down.
TTCCAGCGAATGCAAATAGGCCGACCGATGTTGCACCATCTCCTCGACCAGATCGACCTCGGTCTGCCCAACGACGCGCAGCCCCGTATCGGCCGTCGCGGGCAGTCGCGCCCCGGTCGTCTCCGACACCGAAACGATGGGCCCCTTCGGCGCCTTCGTTTGATACAACGAATCGACGTTGCACCCAGCCGCGCACAACACACCCGCCAGACCACCGATTACCAGAATATTTTTCATTGGAGTTTGCCCCTTCCGTGAGTTTTCCATTCGCGCGGACGCATCACGCTGCGTAACGCTTATTCGGCGTGATTTACACCTCCGGCCTGCACGAGTGTACGCCGCCCTGCCGCGCGGTCAAGCAATATCTGTTTCAGAGTCCGCGCCGGTACTGATAAGATTTGAACTTTGGGTGCCATGGCCAAGCGCAGCGCCGCCATGCCGGCGCCCGATACGGCCGGGCTTGGGCATGCCACCCGTGAAATCATACCAGCACCCCCGCGCCAATTTGCCCCCGCCTCCAATCCCGGTTACGTTACCCCCATGAGCACCAAGATTCTTAAGGACGCCTGCATGACCTACGAC
>JBKJYI010000113.1:0-4618 GCA_046715855.1 Phycisphaerae bacterium | reverse complement strand
GCCTCATTGAGCTCGCCGAACTCGACGACCACGAGATGCTTAACCAGCTACGCGCTCAACTCCTTGATAGCGCCGCCCCCACACCCTCCATGGAGACCCTGCTTCACGCCTTCTTGCCGCATAAATTCATTGACCACTCCCACGCCGATGCGGTGCTCGCCCTCACCAACCAGGCAGCCGGCGACTCACTGATCCGCGAAGCTCTCGCCGACCGCGTCGCCTACGTGCCCTACATTCGCCCGGGGTTCGCTCTCGCCAAAGCCGTCGCTCAAGCAGTGGAGGACGCCCCGCACCTCCACGGCGTCGTCCTGATGTTCCATGGACTCGTCACCTTTGCAAACGATGCGCGGATTTCCTATGACCATCACATCTCTCTGTGCACCGCCTGCGAAGAATTTATTGAGCCCAGAGCTATTGGGAAAACTTTGACCGTGTCATTTTCCAGCGATGACTCTCCGTCTTCCCTCGCGGTCAAGGCCGCTCCCCTTCTCCGCGGAGCTTTGGCCGAACCTCTCACCGACGAGGACCATCCTTTCAAGCCGCCTGTTCTCGAATGGCGCGGAGAAGACCACGTCGTCGAATTCGTGAATACGCAGGAGGCTGCCGAACTCTGCGCCGCCGGAGCACTGACCGGTGATCACCTCATGCACACCCGGCCCAATTACCTGTTCCTCCCCGACCCCGCATGGCACGATGAAGAACTTCTGCACTCCCAGATTCGCGATGCAGTCAAACAATTTCGGGCTCAATATCGCGCCTACCGCGAGGCCCACGCGGGCGCCGCGCCGGATGATGATCTGTCTCCCCGGATCGTCTGCCTTCCCGGCGCCGGCCTCTTCGCAGCCGGGCCCACCAAGGCAGCGGCAATCGTCAGCGCAGACATCGCCGAGCACTCACTGAAAACCAAGGCACTCGCCAACCTTGTTGGTACTTATCAGTCTCTTTCCGATGAGCACCTTTTCGACATGGAGTTTCGCACCATACAACGAGCCAAATTGACCTCGCCTCACGCGGGATCGCTGCGCAACCAGGTCGTCGCCATCAGCGGCGCGGCAGGCGCCATCGGCGCGGCCATTGCTGAGGCATGCGCCAACGCCGGAGCTCACGTCGTCCTGACCGACATCGACGAGTCAAGGTTGAATAGCGTCGTGGACTACTTGAATGACCGTGTCGGAAAAGGGAAAGCCGCAGGGGTGTCAATGGATGTCACCGACGAAGGCTCCGTGCGCGCCGGTTTCGAAAAAATCGCGCTCTTCTACGGCGGGCTCGACACGTTAGTGCCCAATGCCGGCGTAGCCCATGTGGCCCCCATCGATCAGCTTGAACTCGCGGATTTCCGGCGAGTCATGGAGGTCAATGCCTTCGGATACTTCCTTTTCATGCGCGAGGGAATCCAGCTGATGAAGCGCCAAGCCACCGGCGGCCAGATCGTCGTCATCGCCAGCAAAAACGTCTTCGCCCCCGGAAAGGACTTCGCCGCCTATAGTGCCTCAAAATCTGCCGCCCATCAGCTCGGCAAGGTCGCTGCCATCGAGCTGGCCCCATTCGACATCCGCGTCAACATGATCAACCCCGACGCAGTCTTCGGCGATACCAACGCAGCTTCAGGTCTATGGGAAACCATCGCTGCCCATCGCGCCGGGAGTCGAAACATGCCCGTCGAGGAGCTCCCCGAGTTTTACCGCCAGCGAAACCTGCTTAAGGCTCGCATCCATGCCAGGCACGTGGGCAACGCCGTGGTTTTCTTCGCTTCAAGGCAAACGCCCACCACCGGCGCAACCCTCCCCGTCGACGGCGGCATTATCGAAGCCTTCCCCCGATGATCGTGTAGCAATGACGTCGCGCTCATGCCACTGCTCCGTGAGCAGTGCTGGGAGGGCGAGGCTCCTGCCGAGCCAAATGGAAGGGCGAGGCCCCCGCAAAGCCGCTTCCTCGTTGCCTCCATTGCCTCGTTGCCTTGCTGCCTTGCTGCCTTGTTGCCTTGCTGCCTCGTTGCCTCGCTGCCTCACGAAAAAACCCCGATCTGCTTGTCGCAAACCGGGGCTTTTCGAACTTTGAACTTCGAACTTTAAATTTGCCTTACGGACATCCCGCAGGCCCGCTTGGCCGCGGCGTGCTGTTCCACACCGCAAATCCGTTTCCGTTGAGCATGTCGATCAAGGTAATGATGTCGGCGGCAGCGCAAATATTGCTGCGGTCCAAATCGCATTGCCAGATTGAAAGCGGCGGAACGCGAATGCCATTCAAATTGTCAACCAGGTGAATGATGTCCACCGGCGCGGCTGCCGTGTCCGAATTCACATTGGCAGGATGCGACTTGAAACAGCCCTGGCTCACTGACCCGGTCGTCGGCGTGTACTTGATCGACGTGCCCGCTCCGGCCGTAATCACCCGGCTCAGCGTGATCGTGTAGTTCCCCGACCCCGCCGGACTCTCCACTGCCGAAGTGATGGTGTTGGCCGACCCAAAAGCAGCCGTCTCCTGCACCGTCCAGCAGGATGCCTGCGCCCCGCTCGGCCCGGTCGCCGTAAACACTTTGAACCCCTCGCGCAAATTTACATTGTTCGGCGGATGAGGCCTGCGGGCATCGACGGCCTGATTCGGCGGATTCACGAAGTTGACCGTGCCGGTTGGACACGGCGGGGTGCACAAACCCGGACACAATGCGGCGGCTCCGCATCCCACACAGGCTACTCCCGGCGCGCAGTTTGCATTCGATGTACATATCTGCGTTGTTCCCTGGCAAACTTTGATGAACCCCGGCCCGGCACAGTTGACGTCCCACTCGGTATCGCAGCAAAATGGATCGCAGGCACAGACCGACTGGCAACAGGCTTCATTGTTGCATCCTCCCGGTGCCGGATGCCCGCTGCAGCAGTCTCCGCTTGTCGGGTTTCCACAAACATCGTCGCACCCGCATAAATCAATCGCCCCGCAACCCGAATCGGACAGCCCGTGCGAGGCACAATCCGCGTCCCACGCCGTACTGCAACAGAACGGATCGCAAGCGCACACCCGTTCGCAGCAGGATTCCTCGCCGCAGCCCGGCGAGTCCGTGCTGCTTCCCGCGCAGCAGCTCGCGTTGGTTGATCCCGCCCCGCACGCCGCGTTGTCGGGAGGACCGCACGAAATGACCAGTCCAATGAAGCCCCCCGGCGCCCCAGGGTACGTGCCAACTCGAATCAGAAACTGCTGGTTTATCGACGCCGGAAAGATGGCCATCGACTGCAACCCGTCTGCGCCGCAGAGGTCATCATTGCACACCGCAGGATTGTTCGCCGCGGTCGGGCAGGTCGTCCCGCTGTAAACCGCAATCTTGGTATCAACCGACGACGAATTGCAGGTACGTATGAAAATATCTCCCGAACAGGTCGAAGTCCATCGATACCAGGCGTCGCGGTCGATCCCGGTTTCCCCTTCGTTGAGACATGATTGATGATCCGGACCGGTCGACGTTGCCGCCGTGGTATCCACCGGAAATGTCCCCGGCCCGCTGATCACCTTGGCGCTCGCGCAAGTGTCATTGACCGGTGGCGGCGGAAGGCATCCATCACTCTCGGGCACGATCGCAAGATTGGTGCAAAATGCGGTATCCCCGAACACTACGTCTGAAGCGTCGTAGCCATTGGGCGGGGTCACCGGCGGACCGGCCTTTCCATCCTGAAGCAACCGCCCGTCCCCGCTGAATCCAAGCTCCCAAAACCACGTACAGCCCGTAAGCTGATTGGTAATTTCAATCCAATAACAGTTCCCCCCCACCACCGCCACATTCGGGTGCGTCGCATGAAATTCATACTCGGGTGCCGGAGACGGACCGCTGCTATCGATCAAAAATCCCGTCGAGAATGGCGGATCCATAACCAATGTTCCCGCCGCCTGCGAAAACGTAGCGATCGGCGTTCCGCCCGGTAGTCCATTCACGTCATGGAAGTACCGGACCCGAAAACTGTCCGTCGAACTGGCCTCGCAGTCCACCGCAGGGGTTGTGCTCGTTAAATAGGCCCCCCACCAGCAGACGCTATTGATATTCCCGCTTTGCGAAGGGGTAAAACCGTCCGCCGTGGTGAACCCTGTGCGATTGCTGGTGAGTGCGTCCGACTGGTCTTGGGACTGGCAATGCGAAAGCGGTTCGTCGCAAGGAGGATCGAGGTCACAGCTGATCAGAAAATTTCCTGTCCCGCCCAATCGATCGACCGGGTAGGTTCCCAGCCGGATCATGTATTGCTGACCGGGTACCGCGTTGAATGTCAATCGCGTCTGTTCTCCGCAATCATCATCCCGGCAGTTGAGTGGAATCGTTTGGGTGGTAGGGCACCCGCACCCGCTGTACACCGCGATTCGCGTATCCACTGCGGTCCGCCCGCAGGTTGAGATCGAATACGACCCCTCACAGGCCTGGGCAGGAGCGGTCCAGCAAAACCATACGTCGTGATCGATTTGCGTCTGGCCAAAGGAGTTGCATTCGGGATGAGCCGGGCCAATCGTTGTGGCAGCCGAGTTATCGAAACTGAATTGGCCGGTTCCCGCGATCGATTGGGGCGCTGAACACGAATCGTTGTTCCCTCCCCCCGCGACGCTGCCGTTCGATGAACTTTCCGCTCCCTCGCCGGGCTTGGCG
>JBKJYI010000112.1:0-2643 GCA_046715855.1 Phycisphaerae bacterium | reverse complement strand
CATTGGTCACCACGCGGCCATTCTTGCTGATCTCCGCCCCCGTCAGCTGGGCCAACTCATGATTGCTGAGCAAAAAATGCACCTGATCGGGAAACTCGCATTTCCACTTCGCAGCCTCAATCAGAAGCTCATACGACGTATCCGGCGAAGTATACGTCGCGGGCTCCTCGTGAATGAGCTCGTGCAGCATCACGTGCCGCGGGGCAAAGTGGGCCAGGTCGCAATACTTCTGCAGCCGCTGAAAGTTCCGCCGGTGCCCGTGCATGTCGCCGGTCATCACCAGCTGGCCGTAATCCGGAAAGCGCAGCAGCGAGCCCTCGCGCAGCGGGTCCTCGCGATTGAGCCGCGCCGCCTCCTTCAGAATCTCCACCGGACTGGCCACGCCGATCACGCTCTCTCCTTCGTGCTCGGATCCGGATTTGTTTTCTTTCGCATGCCTTCGTGCCCCAACGGCTCATCCTCGGCCAGGGCCTCCTCGCGTTTCTTATCAATCACCTCGGCCACCGACGATCCCGCGCCCGCCGCGTCGGCCCCATCATCGCGAAGCCGCGAGCGCACCTCCTCGCGGTGCTTGCGCCAAAGATTCTGAATCGTCCCCAGCCGGGAGCCTATCTGCTTCATATCGGCCGGTCGCTCGCCCGGGTTCTCCCGGCAGCATTCCATGACCAGATTCGACAGCGAAATGGGGATTTTATCGTTGAGCTCGTTGGGCGAAATGGGCTTGTCCCCGGTGATAATGCTGATTCCGCCGCGCGCGTCCTGGCCGCGGATGGCCGTCGGATATTTCTCTGAAGTCAGCACCCAGTACATCGTCGCCCCAAGGTTGAATACGTCCGTCCGCTGATCGAGCGGCATTCGCCGCACCTGTTCCGGAGCAATGTAGTCGGGCGTTCCCTGAATACGCTCCTTGCGATGCCCAAGCGCGCACGACTGCCCGAAATCGATGATCTTCACCACGCCTTTGGCGGCCAGCATGATGTTGGTGGGCTTGATGTCCGCGTGAACCCAGCCGGCCTGATGCATCGCGTCGAGCCCGTTCGCGACTTTCTGAAAAATCGTCAAGAAAGTGTTCAGCCGGTTTGGCCGGGCCGCCTCCAGCGTCATCCCGTCCACGTACTCCATGACGATGTACATTTCGTTGACCGACAGGATCCGCCGCACGCGGTGAATGTGCACGCTATGCCGCAGGTATTGGTGGTCAATCTTGTGGCTGACCTTGTACTCGACCTCTCCTTGATCGAGGAATCGCTGATCGTCGGCCGTCGCCTTCACGATGTGTTTGACCGCGAAGGTCTTGCCGCTCTTGAGCTCGACGGCCATGCTGATCTTGGACCCCGCCCCGGTGCCGATCTGCCGCGTAATCCTGTATCCGGGTAACGGGTCCAAAACACTCTCCGTGGGTGGCATGGTCCGCCAGCCTCATCGCCGGGCCATGGTCATTGGTTCAAGCCGCATGCCTTTCTATTTCGCCAGCTTAACGGTAGCACCCGGTGAATCCAAGCAATCGCCGGGGCGGACGCAATTCGTGGATAGAACGCCCGACATAAAAGCTCATCTCGAAGCAATTTTTAGTACGAAAACTTGAAAATAGAGATAGGCGGTTGGCCGCTCGATTCTTGGGGGTAAATCCGATCGAACGATTCAGGCCGATCCATCAGAGCCTTGTAGAGCTTGTTGTGATCATCCGCTACCAGGACGTATTGGGCCTCGAAAACAGTTCCGATATCTTCGTATTCGATCTGCGTTTTCTCCGAATCGCTTCGGAGGTCCATGGGCAGTTTCGCCGGCAGCTCGGCGCGGGTGATTTTCTTGTACCGCTCCCATAACGCGGGGTAGCGCGAACGCGTGAACTCGGGGTCGAGCCCGACCGCGTAGGTATTGTGATGGTTGAAGTAAAAGCAGATCGGAAAAATATCCCAGTCGTCGGTGTAGACCAGCGATTGCGGGGGCGAATTGGCCTGCAAAAACTCCATGGCCTCGCGAATTGCGACGACATCATGCGATGGCCGCTGATCGCGCCATACCATCCATAGGCTGAAGATCCCGGGCACCGCGACTATCGTGTACGTCGCAGCCACTACCCAGCGGTTGAATGTGTAAGCGCGTTCGCGGCTCCGTGCCTGCCATGCGACCGCCGCAAACGCCGATGCATTCAGCAATGCGAAAACCGGCCAATATTCGACGAACCGTCGCGACTTCATGGTCAGGACGAAAAAGGCCAGATTGGCGAAAAACAACCCTAATTCCGCACGTGACGCCGGAACCGCCGTCCGCAATCGCAGCGTCAGCCCCGCCACCCAGATGACCGCCAGCGGCGCCGCCTGCAAAAGAAACGCCCACGTTTCGTACGGCTTCCACTCCCCGCCCACGTCCCGCGCGGCGCCCAAACCAGTTTCGAATAACTGCGTCGCAAAAAAGGATAAATTCGCCGGAAAGTACGGGCTGATGACCATCCCCAGCACGATGCCCGCCACGCATGCCACCAACTGCCGAAGCGCGCGGCCCGGCGCATCGCCTGTAACCAGTGCCGCAACGAAAAACCCGCCTGGAATGAGCGGAAACAGAATGGCGCCTCCGTAAATCTGCGTGAATACAAATGCGAGGATGAGCATCATCCAGACCCGCCCTCGAATGCTCCAGTGC
>JBKJYI010000111.1:0-2629 GCA_046715855.1 Phycisphaerae bacterium | reverse complement strand
CGACGACGTCGTCGACGCGGGGCTGGAGAATTTGGCCATCGCCATCTCCCCCGACGGCCGTTCGCTCGCCTATTGTGGTCGCAGGGGCGGGAGGATACAGCTGTATCTCCGCCGCCTCGACCAACGCGAGTCGATTCCGCTGGGCGGCACGGAGGGCGCCTACGACCCGTTCTTTTCGCCGGACGGCGAGTGGATCGGGTTTTTCGCAGGCACCAAGCTTCGGAAAGTCTCCGTTCGCGGCGGGGTCTCGGTACCTCTCGCAGATTCCCTCGAAAGCCGATCCGGAAGCTGGGTTGATCCTCAGACGATCGTGTTCTCACCCACCTTCGGAACGCCGATCATGCGCGTTGCCGCTTCGGGCGGCGTTCCTCAATCGGTGACCACCCTCAACCTCGAAAAACGCGAGCGAACCCACCGCTGGCCGGAGGTATTGCCCGGCGGGGAGTGGGTGCTGTTCACGGTGGGGATTGTCGACAGCCCTGGTGGATACGACGACGCCGCCATTGAGGTCGCATCGATCAAGACCGGCGAGCGGCGCGTCTTGGTGCAGGGCGGACGCATGGCTCGCTATGCTCCGCCTGGGTACCTGGTTTTCGCTCGCGGCCACGTCTTGTACGCCGCGGTGATGAATCCCGGCGACCCCAAGATCGCCGGAACTCCCGTCCCCGTGCTCGACGGTGTCGCCGGCGAGGACAGCAGCGGCGCCGCGCACTTCGGCGTGTCCAGCGACGGTACGCTGGCCTACGTTCCCGGCGGCTTCGATACTCTCGACGAGTTGGTATGGGTCGATCGCGATGGGAAGATCGAGCCGGTTGGCGCTCCGGCCCGAGCCTACGACCAGGTTCGAGTATCGCCGGATGGCACTCAACTGCTTATCGCGCAGGGCCCGTCGCGCAACACCGGCGACCTGTGGCGCTACGATCTCGCCCGCGGAACGCTCACCCGCGTGACCTTCGATCAGAAGAGTACTTCGCCCTGCTGGACGCCCGACCAGAAGCACGTCGTCTATCGCACGGAGGCGGGTCCGTATCAGATCATGGTGCAACCTCTCGACGGCAGCGCCGCGCCGCGACCATTGCACAGCGAAGCGGACCCGACCGTCGTCAGCGGGATCACGCCGGATGGGTTGATGGTGCTGTTCAACAAATACGGCACAGTGGATTCCGACATCATGGCGGTTCCGATCGACGGGCAAGTACCGGCCCGTGCGCTGTGGGAGGAACCCGGCCCCCAATACGCAGCGGTGCCCTCGCCGGATGGACGCTGGTTGGCCTACGTCTCGCAATCCACCGGCGACAACGAAGTCTTCATCCGCCCGATGTCAGGGCAGGGCGGGAAATGGCAGGTTTCCGGCGATGATGGACTCGTTCCCGTTTGGTCATCCGATGGGAAGGAACTTTTCTTCGTCCGCGGCGACACGATGATGTCCGTCACCATTGAGGCCGGCGAAACGAAAATCACTGCGGGAGCGCCGAAAAAGCTCTTCGACTTTCCTCCCGGTCGTCGCAGCGAACGCGACATACGCAGCTTCGACATTACTCCGGACGGCAAGCGCTTCATCCTCATGCGCTCAGCGAACCCGGGAATGGGCCGCCGGAACATCAACGTCGTTTTCAACTGGTCCGAGGAGTTGAAGGCCAAGGTGCCACTGGGGGCACATCCGTGAATTTGTCTTCCGGCGCCCAACTCGACCTTATGAAATCCTCTCGCCACTCGGAGCAGGCGGGATGAGCGAGGTCGATCACGCGCGGGACACGCGCCTGGACCGCGCCGCAGCTGTCAACGTCCTGCCCGCGCATTTGCCAAATCATACCTCACTCAAGCAGACTGATGTTGAGGTGATGGAACAGGCGGGATCACTCGCACGGGGATGCGCCAGCAAGGGTCGGCGGCGAGCAACGTAGTCGCGGCCTTGCCGGGAACGGGCTTGGAAAAAAGATACCCCTGCGCGAAGTCGCATTCCAGTGAAGCGATCTGGGCATACTGCTCTTCGGTTTCTACCCCCTCCGCGGTGACCTTCAAGTTCAAATGCCTTGCAAGCGAGATGATGGCACGGATGATCGCGGCGTAATCGCTGCGCGTCTCCAGATCCTGCACGAATGCCCGATCGACTTTCAAAACATCGAAGGGATAGCGGTGCAGTGAGCTCAGTGATGAATACCCGGTCCCGAAATCGTCCATGTGCAGGCGGACGCCGACTTTCTTGAGCTGGTTCATCCGCTCCTCGATAGGCGCCGAACCCGTAATGATGGCGCTTTCCGTCACCTCCAGATTGATCCAACGGCTGTCCACCCCCGTTTCTTTGATAATGCGTGCTACCTCTTCACAGAAGGAGGGCTCCATTAGCTGCCGCTTCGAGACGTTGATCCCCATGCAGAGCACGCGGGCGCCGGTGCGGCGCCGGTTCCATAGGGTCAGCTGATTGCAAGCCTCGCGTAAGATCCAGCCTCCCATGGAAATGATCAGGCCGGTTTCCTCCGACACGGGGATAAACTCGACCGGGGAAATGATCCCGCGAACCGGATGATGCCAACGCATCAATGCCTCGAAACCGCTGATGTTGCCGGTTTTCAAACTGACAATCGGCTGGTAGTAGACCTGAATCTCGTTGCGATCCAGGGCATGACGC
>JBKJYI010000110.1:0-2719 GCA_046715855.1 Phycisphaerae bacterium | reverse complement strand
GAGGGGCGGGGTCGGGAGGAGCCTCGCTCTCGCAATGTCCAAGGCGTTGTGTGCCTCTGCTCGGTCCAAGGGGTGGTGCCACGGTTCTGTGAGCAGTGGTCAGCCAGTATGACACAGCCGGGCTGGTAATTATCGCTTCGAGAACTGGAAGCGGCGACGGGCGCCGGAGCGGCCGTACTTCTTGCGCTCGACCTTACGGGCGTCGCGGGTCATGAGATTCTGGGCGCGAAGCTTGCTCTCGAAATCGGGGTTGTATTCGGCCAACGCTCGTGAAAGGCCAAGCGAAACAGCGCCGGCCTGGCCGGTGATGCCGCCCCCGCGGACGTTGACGAACACATCGACCGACTTTGCCGACTCGGTCACGCGCAGCGGATTCTGAACGGACTCGCGATCCCGCTCCACGCAGAAGAACTTGGTGACTTCGCGGTCGTTGACCATGAACTTTCCCGTGCCCGGCTTGATGCGGACGCGGGCGATTGCCGTCTTGCGGCGGCCTGTGCCTCAGATGTAGGGATTATTGCCCTTGGCTTTCTTGGCGGTCGGGGCGGCAGCCGGTGCCGGTGTGCCCGTCGGCTCTACAGAAGTCGTCATGGTCGGCGAATCAGACATCGGTCAAAATGCTCCAGATCAAATGGAAAGCGGAACAGGCTGCTGGGCCGCGTGCGGATGCGAATCGGTATTGTAAATCTTCAGCTTGCCAAGCATCGCATGGCCGATCGTGTTTTTGGGAAGCATGCGGCGGACGGCCTCCTTGATAATCCGCTCAGGATGGTCGGCCAAAACCGTGCGATACGGAATCTCCTTGTAGCCGCCCGGGTGGTGCGAGTATCGCGGGTAGATCATCACCTCGGCCTTCCGCCCCGTCACGCGAATCTGGTCGGCGTTGGTCACCACCACAAAATCGCCCACGTCCACGTGCGGCGTGTAGGTCGGCTTATGCTTGCCCATGAGGATGGTGGCGATCCGCACGGCCACCCGGCCAAGAATCTGGTCCTTGGCGTCGAGGTGGTACCATCGCTGTTCCACCTGCCCCGGCTTCGGGCAAAACGATCGTATCTTGCATGCTGGCATAGACTTATCAACTAATCAATGGTTCTTCGAATTCCGTAGAATCGGCCAGTGTAGTCCAAACCCGCCCGCCGTCAACCCCCCACAAAAGGAGGCAACGAAGCAACGAGGCAGCAAGGCAAGAATATCCGAACCCAGAGCGCCAACGACGTGCGGAGCGCACCGCACTTACGCTCGCGGGGGTTGTTTGGGGTCGAGATACACATGCCCAGGCTCGTCTTCGAAGAACGCCTGCTGGCGATATCCCCGTTGCGTGATGTGGTGTGGAACGCCGGGTACGACGATGCGAGCTAAACGAGGCATTCTCGCAATTTAGCCGCGCCAGGACATGCCGTAAAATAGGTGACTGTCCCCTTGCCCCAGGAATACAACGGTCGCGTCTACGTACTTGCACGGACGGACCCTGAGCCCAGCCTCGACCATAGATTGTTGATCGACTCGGTTTTGCAATTCGGACAGACGTATCTTAAGTGACCTATTTGCGTGAATTGGCGAAGCGTACCTTTGCAAGCTTCGTTTTCTGTCGGTGACTTTGACGGGCCGAAGCAAGCGTCGTGGGGTTGCCGCTCGGTATAGACTCGCCTACAGATTGAGCAATGCCAAGTCTCAACTACATTCGTTTCGCCGTCGAATTTGTTGAAGCATTTTGAGCAAATAGCCACGGAGACCCCCATCAATCCATCCTACGAGATGATAGGCGCCAAAACGGAGCGGAAACGGTAAGTGGTTGCCCTTGGTAAAGCATTTTTCATGCGTGGTGGGGGCTGGGAAAAAGGGGGACAGTCACCTTTTTTGATGGGCCGTCCCACCGGCCCTGCCCGCACGCGTCGCTCCAAGGCCTTTTCAATCCGGCCCACAAAAGCGTCGCTTCCCAACGGCCGTCCGGTCCGGGTGTTCCCGCAGACCAACTCCGCCCCCTCGTCGTCGCGGCCGCGAAGCGCCGTCTCCCACTGGCCCGGCTTCCACTGCTTCGCCCACGACCCCATCTCCAGCAAACCCGTTTTGTCGACGCCCTTCACGTGCGCCGCCGCACTCGACCACTCGTACCGCCAGGCGACGCGCACCAACCCGGCCCGCACCGGATTTCGCTCGCCATAGCGCATCGCCCGCCAATGATGCACCTCGTCCAGCGGGCACGACGAAAACCGGTTCTGCCACAGGTGACCGCTCCGCCGCAACAAGCGGTTGAGATGCTGCGCGTAACGAAAATTCGTTCGGCCAATCGCCTTGGCCAGTGCGTCACCGCTCTGGGGCGTGACCACAAGGTGAATGTGATTCGTCATCAAACAATAAGACCAAATCGTCACTCCGAATTGAATCACGTGCTTTTTCAGGAAGTCGAGATAGACGTGCCGATGCTCGTCTTCAAAAAACACCTGCTGGCGATTATTCCCCCGTTGCGTGATGTGGTGTGGAACGCCGGGTACGACGATGCGAGCTAAACGAGGCATTCTCGCAATTTAGCCGCGCCAGAACATGCCGTAAATAGGTGACTGTCCCCCTTGCTCAGAGCGTCACAGGCATTCCCGAGCCCCGGCATTCATGCCGGGGTTAGACCCGCCGCCCTCAAGGACAGGATTGAATCACGTGAGGATAAGGCCTCCCTCGAAACGCATCCACGCACGCAGCAATATGAGTGAAGGCAAAGTCC
>JBKJYI010000109.1:0-3442 GCA_046715855.1 Phycisphaerae bacterium | reverse complement strand
AGAGTTGAACGGTTAAGTATCGCAGGTCGCGGGTCGACAAGAAAACTCGCGACCTGCTTTTTGTTTCCGCTTCCCACTCGGGTTAATTGACGAGTTGCTTCCAGGTTCCGGGCGAGATCATCATTTCTGGCGCGCCGCCGAAGCCCGGCGGGGGATTGTCGTAGAAGGTCGAAAGGTAACTCAAACTCAAGGTATTCGCTGCGCTCAGGGTGGTTCCGATCACCAGGACTCCGTCGATGGTCACGGAGTTTTTCGTCGTTACGTTGCCGGACGCGTAAATGAGGCCCTTCATGATCGACGGGTAGGTGTCGGTTGAGGTGCTGTTGAAGGCGCCGGCGTATGGCGTATGCGCAGGGTTGTAGTTGTAGTTGCTCGCGGTCTCCGAGAGGGCGGTGGTGATGAAGGCCAGTTCGGCATTACCCCGAACCATCAGGCTGGGATAGTTGGCGATGGCAGGCTCCCAGTTCACGGACTGTTGGATCGAGAAGACGCCGGGATTGAGGATAATGAGCGTCCCCACGATGCGCGCGTTTCGGATGCGCAGATTTCCTCCGAGACAATCAATCACGTAAATGCCGTTCGCGTTCTTTTCGCCAAACCCGAAGGGGTTGAAGTTGGGGCTGAGGATCGCTTTTTCGATCGTCTTGACCCCTTGGACACTGGGAATCGAGGAGATTGCGATGGCGGTGCCGCTGAGAATGTAGGAATCGAATACGGTTGCCGCCGGCATTGTCCTCGGGGTGATTCCCGTCGTGGACCCCGACCAATAGGTCGTGCCGCTGGCCGCGGTGACCACTTCAACTTTCGGATAAACGTTGGCACTGGTCGCCGTCGCGGAGTCGTTGGTGCTGATGGTGACCTGGTTGCTCTGGACGGTGGCGCTGCTGAAGGTCAGAACGGAACCGGCGTGCATGGCCACTTGGAGGCAGGTCAGGGCCTTGGACTTCGCCACCATCGTCACCTGGAGTTTGTAGCGGGACTGACCCTCGAAGCCGGTGCCGCGCAGCAGAACGGGATCGGAGGGCGAGTTGCTCAGGTTGCTGTCCACGGGGTCGATCCCTTCGAGCGTGTATCTCCCTGAGCCCAAGGCGCGGTCGGATTCCCACGCGCCGCTGGTGTAGGTCTGTCGCCAGTTGGAATCCTGGCGGATGCGATGCTGCCCCATCTCGATCGCCGATTGGGCGTAGAACCTGGCCGCCGACAGGTCGGCCGTACCCTCGGCGGATATCCGTTCGACGCGGGCGAGCATCAGGGCGGACAACCCAATTACAGTGATGACCATCGTGCTGCCCAACACGGCCACATACATGCTGCCGCGTCGATGATGCCGCCCCAGTCGTTTCTTCATGGAAATACCTCGTCAGTTCGGCACGACCAACAGCGCGTTGGGGGGTCCGGTCTTTACCCCGACCAGTGTAGCCACGACCACATTCTTGCGTGTTAGGGTGACGGTGATCCGTTTCACCCCAGTGTCGGTGAGCCGCTTGGTGCTCAGGTTGGCGGGATCCGCGCAGTTGACCTGCACGGCCTGACTCCATCCGGTCAAGCCGGGGATTTGCGTGCCGTCCCGGTTCTGCGGGGGCGAGGCGGACCAGCCGGAATAGTCGTCCACGTCGTCAAAACTCGAGCGCAACGTGGAGTTTTCCGAGAGTTCAACCCCGAAGAGGGGTAATTCGTTGGGATCCTGGTAGCTTTGGTTCATGATTTCGGACATCAGCGACGAGGCCAGGAGTTGCCCGATGGCGCGCACGCCGAGGTTCCGCTGAGCCATCTTGGAGGCGCCCAGCGCATCGAGGGACACGACGACGAGTCCGCCCACGAGTACAACGCAGAACACGGCCTCCACCATGCTGAAACCACGCACTGTGCTAGACCGTTGCGTCATGGTCAGCCTCACGAAGGTTGATTCAGCAATTGCACAGAGGCATCGACGCGGGAGCTTGCGTCCGCGCCGGCGCGGATGGTGATGTGGACGACGGTCACCTTGGGTTGGCCGCTCACGCTTTGGGTGTCGTAGCGCAAATCGAACTGATAGATGTTCTCGAGCACGGTATCGATGGTGCCGTTGTTGTATTGCCGGGTCAGGGGCTGACCAGCGACGCCGCTCCACGAGTATTGAATCGTTTCGGGATTGCTGTCCGCGTTGCGGTCCGCGACGGTGAACGTAATGGACGTGGCGCCGCGGACGGTGATGGTCTGGGTCGCGAACAACTCGCTCGCCAACCCATCGGCCGCATGATAGCCGTCGGCTATGGCCTTGAGCGGGGTTTCGAGGTCGGGCACGGCGCGGCTGGCGAGGACCATGGCCGATGACATGCCTGCCAACAGAATCGTCATCACCACCATGCTTAGGACCAATTCGACGAGACTGACGCCGGGGCGCGTAGTCTGATGGACCTTGTGGCGCGGCTGGTTTGCGGTCCTGTAACTTTTGGGGGTCGGGCACATCATCACACACTCGCACTGACTAAGGGTAGAGTACGATATGTGATGCTCGCCAAGCCTGCGGGAGGAAATTGGCCTTGTACCTGTGCAGCGGGCGAAGATTATCGCCCCGACCTCGTTACTTTCCCGTCAAACTCAGCACCGCTAGGCCGCAACATCCCCATTAAACGGAAAACTCAACCCCATCGTTTCCGCCTCCATTCTCCCTCGGTTCCCCCATATCACGCGGACCGCATCAGGTTGCCTGCACGTATTATGGGACCCAACCGGGCTGATTGATGTGAGTGGTCCCCAGCGCTCTTTCGGCCTATCCTATGCCCTATGATCAGAGTGATTTCGGCCGTCCGCGTCTAGCGCGGCGGGTGCTCTGCTCATGGGGGAAGCAGCATTGGGCGAAGTTTCTACCGGTACGAATTTGAATGCGGAGCCGGTCCGCGAACGTGGTTTGTTCACAAACGGTCTGGCCGCATTGCGCCGCCACGCCTGTATCGCAATTTCATCAGCATTGCTCGCCTGCAACCTTATTCCGTTCGACTTCATCACCGACACCCGGCAGCTTCACGACTCCTTCCGGCGTACTCAGCTTTCTGTCTTCCCTTTCGGGTTGGCCGCAATCATCGACGAACTTGCCGGCGCCTGCTGGTTCGCGGTGCTGGGTTTTCTCCTCGCCAAAGAGGCTCGCGGCCAGGGAAGGCCTTCCTTCCAATCGCTCAGGGAAGGGGTCCAGCACGGCGTGATCCTGGCCTGCCTGATCGAATGTCTTCAGTTGTTCACTCATTCCCGTGCGCCCGGAGTCGTATCCGTTGTCAGTTGTGCATTAGGCTCTCTCCTTGGTTCGTGGACCGCGGCTTTTTCGTCACTGGGCCTTTCGGAGCTCATCGCCGTTACTTCTCCGCGTCCACATTGTTTCTCGCCGCGATGATTCAAATTTCGTGTTAATGGTGACCCTTGTCTGCAACCGAGCGCCGTCATCGAGCGCGTCTCCGACGTTCTATTC
>JBKJYI010000108.1:0-3410 GCA_046715855.1 Phycisphaerae bacterium | reverse complement strand
AACAACTATTTTTTATCGTATAGTTGCAGAAGATACGGCAGGACAGCGAGGCTATTTGACGGGACAATTTAATACCCTTGGAACGTCTCCAACAGTACCCTTAGCGCCAAAAAATTTAACAGCAACGCCTCTCGATAGAAGCGTTCGATTAGGTTGGGGGGTTTAAAGGATGCCATTTAAAGTTTATCGAGATGGAGTGCTCATTAACTCTAATGCTGTCTCACCTTTTACTAATACAGGACTTACAAACGGTGTTCAATATTCGTATCAAGTTAGCGAAGTTAATGCAGTGGGAGAGGGACCCAAAGCCGGTCCTGTATATGCTACACCTTTTGCTAGTGTTTCAAGCTTATACCCTCCAGATACCTTTCCGAGTACTTATGTAGCAACAAATAATGATCCCATGCCGGGGTACTTACAGGAGATTACTGATAGTACTTGGGGCACAAAAATTAAGAGAATTTCTAATACTACACACAGAAACTCTTATCCTAAACAACAGCCTTGGAATAAAGATGGTACGCGCATGTTCCTTGGTTATGGCTTCAGGCTTTTAGATGGAAATACCTACGTTGATCTAGGGGATTCTGTTCGTCCATACGGCGTTGAATATCCTGTATGGTCTAATGTTAATTCTGATCGTATGTGGGGATGTTCTGAAAATCAGCCATATTTAAAGAGATTTTCTGTGGCATCAAATTCGTGGTCCACTCATCATACTTTCGCAGGAAAGGGGCACATTAGCTTAGGAGATTATGAGGGTAATATAAGCGATACAGATAATGCTATAGCTTTAATTTATAATACTGTTGCCGGTGGTTCTGGTACATGGGGGGTTGTAACATATAATCCCCTAACCAATGTTGAGCTTGCGTCAAGGAATATTGGAACAGGAGAGCTAAATCACCCTAATAACTGCCAAGTAAGTAGATCAGGGGTTTATACTATTATTGAACATGGTGATAATGGAACAGGCCCGAATCAAGGTACTTGGCTTTATGATACTGCTACTTTAACTCCAATTAGACGTATAGCTACTGATAGACCCCACGCAGACAATGGTAGAGATGCTGCGGGTAATGATATCTTTGTATATGTGGGTGCTGGTGGTGTACGTTCCCATAGACTAGATAATGGCGCTGATATATTACTTATTGGTGGTATTTATGGTGCTGGACATGTTTCTTGTACAAACTATGAACGTCCGGGCTGGGCCTATCTTTCCTCTAACTATAGAAGTGTTTGTATAGCAGGAAGTGACCAACTTGCAGCCGTTAAAACAGACGGTTCAGGCATAGTACAAGTCTTTGGGTTTGCCCATGCAGCCGGGGATCAAAATTATGATAGGGCACCACATATGGCAGCATCAAGAGACGGGTCAAGAGTAGCCTTTGGTTCTAACTGGGGCGGGGCTACAATGTATGGCTTTGTTGCATATAAAGGTGCAGGTACTCCCCCTCCCCCTCCAACGGGAGGATATCCACCTACTAGCTCCTTGGTCTATGTATCGGTTCCAGCTACTTCAAGACCTCTTTATCTACAAGAAGCTTCTGTTCCTACTTGGAACACAAAGATCAAGAGAATTACTGACGTTCATTTAAGACGTAATAACTATTCTCTACAGGGTCCGTGGAACTCAGACCAAACAAAGATTGCGCTATATCCATATAATAACCAATGGCGTCTATTAGATGGTACTACTTATGCTGATCTTGGGGCGTTAACAACAGGCGTTGACTATTTCCAATGGGCTAATACTAATCCTAATAAAATGTATGGAGTTCAATGGAATATTGGTGTTAGAACTAATACAGGAGCCGTAGGCGCTCCTTGGGTAACTCAGCGAACATTCCCCGGCTACGGATATATTTCTTACGGAGGAAATGAGGGTAACTTATCTGATAGTGATAACTTGATGGCGATTTATGCCTTTACTGGTACTTCTTCCAATACAGGTAATTGTAGAATCATTGCATACGATCCCGTAGCAGATGTTATCCGTGGAATCTTGGATTGTGGTACTAATTATCCACTTTCAGCTACAGTTAGCCCCTCAGGTTTATACGTTAATGTTAACTGGGCTGATCAGGGAGGTACGGGAGATTTTGGGGGCGTTAGAATTTACACACTTCCTGCAATAGCTGGTGATCCACTGGTAAAAGCTACAGGAACTTTCTATACTATTCCCGGCAGAATGGAAGGAGCATTTTCCCACACTACTCCCGCTAAAAATGCGGCTGGTGAGGATATTCTAGTTTCATTAAATGGTGGAGTTGTTAGAAAGTTTTCGGATAATTCATCTTACAGCTTATTTAATGGGCAAACGACTAACTTCAATTTCGGTGCTGGTGGACATGTAAGCGCAACAAATATTAATAGACCGGGTTGGGTTTATCTTTCCTCCGGTGTAGCTACTGATAAGCCGGGATACGAACAAGTTTTAGCTATAAAGACAGACGGCTCTGCTGCGGTACAGGTATTTGCTCACGCTCATGCTGCACGAGTGCTATCCCCTGCTTCATATGCAGCTACCCCGTTTGCCGCTCCAAGTAGAGACGGTAAAAGAGTTATTTGGGGCTCTGCTTGGGAAGGTAATGAAAGTGGTACAGCGGGCAATGAAATATTTGCTTATGTAGCGGGGGCAACAACATAGTGAAAATAAAAAGGAAAGATTAAATGGCGACACGACTATATTTCTCTGAATCTCGAACAGTGGATATATCCCCCGCATTTGCTGCCTTTACAGAAACAGACGGTATGTTAAGAAGAGAAATGTCTGTACATAAATCTAACTCTGCGATGGTCGATCATACTACAGCACAAACGGCAACTGCCGCTAACTCCAGTCAAGGTATTAGGCAATATATTAGTCCACCATTGGCTGCACAAACCATTGGTGCTGGCACTTGGAAGGGAACTATACGAGCATTTGAATCAGCCGCTAATGATAACGTAGATGCTGTTCGTTCCTCATTACGCTTTTGGGACGTTAGTGCAGGGGCATTTGGGGGAACTTCATTAGTCGCTTTAGGTAATGGAACTGTTGCTGAGTTTAATACAACATTACGAGCAAAAAGAATAGCAAGTGGTGGCGTTACTACATCGGTAACAGTAGATGATGGAGATAGATTAGTTTTTGATATTGGATATACAAATACTACAATTGGAACATCTGTTACAGCTACTCTTATTTTTGGAGATAATTCAGCTACAGATTTGGGGGATAACGAAACAGATGTAGCAGCTAATAATCCGTTTATTGAGCTATCTGTCGATATCCTTTGGTGGGACCCTGATCCGTTAGATATTAGATCATTTCAACAATTTCTCGCACAATAATCGGAGGTACTAAATGAGTCAAGCATATAACATAGTAATGGAAAACCAAACAGTAGTAGCAGATGCTACAC
>JBKJYI010000107.1:0-5702 GCA_046715855.1 Phycisphaerae bacterium | reverse complement strand
GTGGATCAGCTTACGGCGATCATGCTCGCGGTGGTGACCGGTATTGCCCTGCTCGTTGTCATCTATTCGCGCGATTACATGCGCGACCATGGACATCCGGTTCGCGGGTACGAACGATTCTTCGCCTATCTCGATCTTTTTGTTTTCTCGATGTGCACGCTGGTGCTGGGCGGCAACTTTCTCATGCTGTATTTCGGCTGGGAGGCGGTAGGCCTGTGCAGCTATTTGCTGATCGGGTTCTACTATGAGAAGCCCTTTGCGGGGGCGGCGGCGAAGAAAGCTTTTCTGGTCAATCGCGTGGGTGACTTTGGTTTCGGGCTGGGAATCCTGCTCATCTATGTCACTTTTGGCACCCTCGAGTACGCACCGGTCTTTGAGATGGTTCACGACGGAGTCACGGGCTCCGGGGCTCCGCTGAATCAATCGATCGTCACCGCCATTGCGCTTCTGCTGTTATGCGGCGCGTGCGGAAAGAGCGCTCAGCTTCCGCTGCACGTGTGGCTGCCGGATGCGATGGAAGGACCGTCGCCGGTGTCCGCGCTCATTCACGCGGCGACGATGGTCACGGCCGGGATTTACATGATTGCACGATGCGGGGCGATCTTTACGCACTCGGAATTCGCCATGTCGGCAGTGGCCGCTATTGGGGCGACGACGGCGCTGTTCGCCGCGAGCATCGCGATCGTGCAGACGGACATGAAGCGGATCCTCGCATACTCGACGATTTCGCAACTGGGCTACATGGTGCTGGCCGCGGGAGTGTATGCGGCCGACTCGGCGGTGTTTCATCTGTTCACGCACGCGTTCTTTAAGGCGCTGCTGTTTCTGGGCGCGGGCAGCGTCATGCATGCGATGGGCGGAATCATCGATGTGCGGCACTTCAGCGGCTTGCGACGCCTTTTGCCGTGGACGTGTTTGACGTTTGTGATCGGCTCGCTGGCCCTGGCGGGCTTCCCGATGACCAGCGGGTTTTTCAGCAAGGATGAGATCATTCACCACGCGCTGTCAACCAATTGGTTGCTGGGAGGCATCGCCATTCTGACGGCAGCGTTAACGGCCTTTTATACGTTTCGCATGGTGTTTCTCGCCTTCTGGAGGCCGGAGAAATTCCCGGAGGGTGCGCACCCGCATGAATCCGGGCCGTGGATGCTGATGCCGCTTTTTGTATTGAGCATCGGGGCAGTTGGAGCAGGTTACCTAGGCGTCCATGCAACCGGCGACTGGTTTCACCGGTTTCTTGGACCGGTGTTCGCTTCAACTTTTGGAGCGCACGCCGCGCACGCGGTTCACGATGCCGGTGCTCATCCGACTTTTTGGGCTCAGTACGGCCTGATGGTGCTATCGGGTGCAATTTCCATCTCAGCTATTTCGCTGGCATACGTCTTCTATGTGCGTGAACCGTGGATTCCCGGGCTGGTGCGGGCGACAACGACGGGATTTTATCGAACGCTGTGGAACAAATGGTACGTGGATGAATTGTATGACGAAACCATTGTCCGGCCGCTCCATCAGACAGGCAAAGTCGTGGTCGGCATCGACGACTTTTTCATCGACGGGTTGGTGTGGATCGTGACGGTCATTCCGCGGGCGCTGGCCTATATGCTCCGCGGACTTCAGACGGGAATTCTGCAGAGTTACGCGGTGACCATGGTGGGCGGATTGGCGCTGATCATGCTGCTGATTTTTTGGAAGTAGGTCGCTTTGGGCAGTTGGCTGTTGACATTTTTGCTGTTGGTTCCATTGGCCGGCGTGCTTGCGCTGCTGACGCCGCCGTACGGTTCGAAGAGATCGGTCCGCAATATTGCCCTGGCCTGCTCGGTTCTTGCGGCCATTGCGGGGGGATTGGCGGTCTATCGCTTCCATGATGTGACCCGGCGTGCGGCGTACGAAGTCGATGAAGGTCAGCGGGCGGTTGACGCTGAAACGCGCGGTTATGCTTTGGTCCATCATTTGCCCTGGCTCGAGGGCGGCGCGACTTTTCCCGTGGAGCGCGACGGCCACTGGGTGGAAGTGCCAACGGTTGATATTGGTTACCGGGTGGGCGTGGATGGCATCAGCATCTGGCTCATTGCGCTGACCTGCCTGCTGATGCCGCTGGCGATCTGGTCGAGTTTCACGGCGGTTCAAGAGCGGGTGCGGGAGTATTACTGCCTGTTGCTCTTGTTGCAGGCTGGACTGCTGGGGGTGTTTTGCGCGCTCGATTTGCTTTTGTTTTATGTATTTTTTGAGTTCACGCTCATTCCGTTGTTTCTGCTCATTGGCATCTGGGGCGGGCCCGAGCGGCGGCGTGCGGCGGCGAAGTTTTTTCTGTTTACGCTCGCGGGCAGCGTCATCACTTTCGCGGGCATTGTTTATCTTGCCTACTACTCCTACACGACGCTCGATCGCGTGACGCTGTTTATTCCCGAGTTGATCGAGTTGGGACGCTCCGGGTTCCTGCCGGCGGACTTGCAATGGTGGATATTCCTGGCGTTTGCGGCCGGCTTCGCCATTAAGGTACCGCTCTTTCCCCTGCATACCTGGCTGCCGCTGGCGCATACGGAGGCGCCGACCGCGGGCAGCGTGATTTTGGCGGGGGTACTGCTCAAGCTGGGCACATACGGTTTTTGCCGATTGAGCATTCCGATGCTGCCGGATGCCAGCATGGTGTGGGGGCCGTTTATCGCGGTGCTGGCGATCATTGGGATTATTTACGCGGCGCTGGCGGCGTGGGTGCAGACCGACATCAAGAAGCTTGTTGCCTACTCGTCGGTATCGCACCTTGGCTTTTGCATGCTGGGTCTTTTCAGCCTGAAGGTCGCGGGGGTGAGCGGCGGCGTGCTGTACATGATCAATCATGGGCTTTCGACGGGGGCCCTGTTCTTGCTGGTGGGTTATATCTACGAGCGCTATCACACGCGCGACATGAACAAGATCGGAGGGCTGGCGCGAAAGATGCCGTGGTTCGCCTTCTTTCTGGTGTTTTTCACCTTCAGCAGTGTCGGGCTCCCCGGACTAAATGGCTTTGTCGGTGAATTTCTCGTTTTGCTCGGCGCCGCGAACTCGAACACGGTTTTTGACGGGCGCGCGCCGGGGCCGCTGCATTTTGGATACGTGATTCCGGCGGCGTCGGGCATCGTGCTGGGTGCGGTGTACATGCTGTGGATGTGCCAGCGGGTCTTGTTTGGCCCTCTGGTGGAGCCCGCGCACGAACATGGTGAGGCGCATGTGCTTCCGGCAGACTTGAGTCGGCGCGAGATCGGAATTCTGGCGCCACTGGCCCTGGCCTGCCTGGCCATCGGAGTGTATCCCAAGCCTCTTTTGCAGTCGTTTGAGTCGGCGGCACGGGCTCATGTTTTGCTGGAACCGGCATCGACGGCGATGACTGATAGCAGGCACGAAGGTGAGGGCGACCAGGGACAGAGCCCGAACAAGGCACGAAGGCACGCAGGAAAGGCGGGAGTTGGGGTCGAGACCATCAAGGCAGGCGCAATGCTACGGGCTAAAGGTGACACGCAATGACACTCACCAGCGTGATGGTCCATCTTGCTCCGGAGTGGGTTCTGGCCATTGGGGCTTGCGTTGTTCTCATTGTAGGAATGCTGGGGCGGCCCGCAGGCCGCTTCGCGGCGTTGTTTTCGTTTCTTTGTGTCGGGGCGGCGCTGGCGTGGTCGTTGCGATCCAATTTTCCCGCCGGCGAAGTGGTGCCGGGCGTCTGGCTGACCCCGCTGACTTTTTATGCACGCGTGATTGCGCTGGGCATGGGCCTGCTCATCATTTTGGTCAATTGGAATCAGCCCGACTTGCGGGAGCGCGGCGAATATTTTTCGATGATTCTCTTTTCGCTGCTGGGCGTCTTGCTGACCGCGTCGGCCAATGATTGGGTGGTGCTGTTCTTCGCCGTCGAGCTGGTCAGCATCCCGACCTATGTGCTGGTTGCACTGAGCCGCGAAGATCGACGGTCTTCGGAGGCGGCGATCAAATACTTTTTCCTGGGGGCGCTGTCGGCCGCGTTGCTCGTGCTGGGCTTGGTCTTTCTGTACGGGGCTACGGGCACCACCGCCATTCACAGAATTGTTGATGGAAACGGCGTTCCGCTCATTCAAGGCGGCGCCGGAATGACCGCGCTGAGCACCGTTGGCTTGTTGCTGGTTGTCGGGGGGTTGGCGTTCAAGGCTGCGGCGGTGCCGTTCCATGCGTATGTCGCGGATGTGTACGAGGGGGCGGCCTCGCCCGTGGCGGGGATGCTGGGGTTTGTGCCGAAATTTGCCGGCTTCTTGGCGCTGGTCAAAGTTCTGACGGCCATGGGGTGGAATCTGCCTGGCGAGCTTATGTGGCTGCTGTGGGTGATGGCTGCAGCGACGATGACGGTCGGCAATGTGCTGGCTCTTTTGCAGCGCAATGTTAAGCGGATGCTGGCTTATTCGAGCGTTGCGCATACGGGCTACATGCTGATTGCGCTTCTGGTGGGCCCGGTGGCCGGGCAGGGACCGATGCGCGACGGAGTGGCTGCCGTCCTGTTTTATGTTGCCGTGTACGGGGTGATGAATTTGGGCGTGTTTGCATTGCTGGGGGCGTTTCAGACCGGCGATCGGGATGCTGAGACGCTGGACGACATCGCGGGCTTGGCCCGGCGGTCTCCGGGTGCGGCGCTGGGTCTGGCGGTCTGCGCGTTCAGCCTGATGGGTTTGCCCCCTACCGCCGGATTTCTTGGCAAACTCTATGTTTTCAGCAGCGCGTTTTCGCTGCCCGATTCCCATCCAATGCACGGAGCCATGATCATTTTGGCGGTTATTGGCGTTATCAATTCCGCCATCGGCGCGGCGTACTATCTGCGAATCGTGGCCGCGATGTACATGGGCGGAGAAGCCAAAGATACCGTGCCGATTGGCGGCACTCCGATTCGCGTTGGGCTGGGATTGTGTGCCATTGCGATGATTGCCATGTTCGCCTGGCCATCGGGTTTGTCGCGCGAGGCCGCACGGGCCACGACCGTGCTTCGCAAGTCTGCCCGCATCGACTCCGCGCGACTCACCCGAACTTCTTCGCAATTCGGCAATATTGATAACGCCATGCGTCGATAGCTTTTCATCAAGTTCCCGGACTATAGCCCCTGGACGGACCTGTTGCTCAGTTCGACGCGCCGGGAACTGGCAGGCCAACCAAAATTTAGGCTGAAACCCGCCAAAGGTTCAGAACTTGTGTCGAAGAACGCAGGGGGGTTATCAGCCGCTGCGATGAACTCCCATTGAGGTCGCGTCCGTTTTTTTGGAACTTGAGAAAATTGAATCGTGTTTTTGCACTTCGTGATTTCGAATCGTATGGTTGATTGGTCAGGTCCCAAGGGCAAACCAGTCGCAAGGCTGGGACGCAAAGCGTTGAGTCCGCCGTAGCCAGGTGGACGGTCGCGCTGCCCACGCGTCGCGTGGTTAAAGGCCGCAGATGTGGGGGAGTTATGCGCATGCCTGTACGCTCTTGCTTTGTCCATTGCCGCCGCGGAGCGACGGCGGTCACCGTAGTGGTCTTACTGCCCGTGCTCATTGGATTCGCCGCACTCACTCTCGACGTTGGTGTGATGTACAACACGCGTGCGGACCTGCAAAACGCAGCCGACGCCGCGGCGCTGGCGGCGGCCCATACCTACACCACCCCTGCGGCCATGCATATGCGGATCGGCATGTGGTCCAATCTGGGCGACGTCAAAGCGACGGCGGTCGCCAACG
>JBKJYI010000106.1:0-5504 GCA_046715855.1 Phycisphaerae bacterium | reverse complement strand
GTATCGCACTTCTTGGTAAAGAAAAACAATACGCCTTGGAAATGGACAGAAAAAAGCCGGCTGTTGTTAGCGTCAGGTTGTCAAGAGAGATCATTGCTGAGAATCTTGATGTCATCATTGAAGCAGTACCAGCGCAGTCTATTGTGTCAGAATCGACAAAAGATCGGAACGAATGGATCTTGATCAAGTTGAGCCCAGCCAATGTCGGAACGGACCTCCTTCCGAAAAACATAATCGTTAAGATACGCGACAAAATGAATGGTGAATTTGATTATCTCGACCTCCAAATCCGCGACCAACCCTAGCGCCAAGGGATTACTACGTGAACGAGGATCCAAAAACATATACCGTGCGGCTCACACGTATGGGACGATTTACCTCGTGGACTGGGGGCGAGATCGAGAGTGTGTTCACATCGTTAGCAACGGCCTTTCACACCGCAACTCAAGGCACTGTTCGGCTGGCGACTGAGTGGGCAGTGCCAATTGACGAAGGGACTGATGACGGATTACGAAACGATCACCTTGACAGCGGTTTGAGAAAAGTCCTTGCGGACCGTCTGGATGACAAGGGAGCAAAGTGTATTTGTTTATTGGTCGGTAGTAAATGGTACCATCGTCCAGAATCCATTTACGGGATCATGTTCGATGCCGATTTGTGGGATGCGGAAGTGGGGGCTCCTTTGTACGACCACAATAGGATTCCTCGACAGGGCTGTGTTGTTTTTGCGGATTTGTTCAAAGGTGCCAGCGATCGATCGGCGGATATGCTTCGCACGACGCTTCACGAGCTTGGCCACGTTTTCAATCTGCCGCACGACTCGTCGCGATCCTCCATCATGACTCAAACCGAGCCCGGTCTTCCTCCTGAAGCGTTTGGCCGGTATCTCGACAAGCACGTTGATTTCCTGCGGCATCTCGAACATCCAAACTTAAATTATTACGTTCGCCCTGGCGGCGCACCATTTGATGTTCGTGGAGGTCTGCTTGATTCGCGTTCGGGCAATGCGGACACGCCGTCGCGCAAACACCTTATCCTAAGCATTGCACTACCACGAGAACGATTCCTCCTGGGCGAGCCAATTGCCTTAGATGTGTGGCTTTCGCCTCGGACCCAAACCACGAAAACGTATAACCTTCCCGACGAATTGGATGCCGGGTATGACCGTTTCTCTGCATGGATCGAGTTCCCCAATGGCGATATACGACGCTACCGCTCCTTTAACAGATATTGCGCCCTTCCAACCCGGTGCCCGGTAAGCACTACTATGCCGCTGCGCAACAACATTAATTTGTTTTGGGGCAATCAAGGATTTGTTTTTAACGAAGCGGGCACCTACCGCGTATGGTGCAAATACTCGTTCGGAGGGGACTCAGAGGAGACTCTAACGAGTAACTCGATTGGATTTGAGATTGCCTCCTTGGCTCACGTGGGACAAAGGGAAAAAAAGCAATCATTGCTGCTCTATGACCCCGCAGTCGGAAAGAGGTTATTCTTTAGAAACTTCGAAGGTGCCCCACAGGTAGAATCTCGTGTCAGACATCTCGTTTCGGAATTCGCAAAAGAACCTATCGCGGCTTTTCCTAGCTATGTTCTTGGTCGCCACCTCCTTTGCCATACAGCGGCCAAGCGAGGTGCTGCCGCCCTTAAGGAAGGAAAGGAACTTCTTCGCCGTGCCAGGGAGTCGAATTGGATCGGCAACGCAGCGCGGATGACCGCTGATCGTTTGCTCACGGAGTCTGCGGGGGTCGTGTAGCTGATCGCGATCGCCTCAAATCTTCCATGAGATCATCCGGTTTGCCGGCTAATTTTGGCACTACGATCTCCGCGGCAAATCGTTAAACAATTGCGCCGATATTTTCTGAACGACATCACTCTTCTCGATTGGCGTAGTCGTACATTTGACGCACCGCCGGCATGCATCGAGCAGTCAAATTTGGGATTTCCTCCCACCTCAAGACGTGGAAAGTCAGCCTTCACTCCTGTTGCAATCTCGACGTTGGGATCTTCCTTCCATGTTCGACCGAGAGTTTCGGAGGCCAACTATCCGTGACGCGTTTTCGTCGATACGACGATTGGCGATCAACTATTCAAAGTTTCTGCACCGCGCGCCCCAAATCTAAGGGGCATAGTTAACAACCAGTCGTCTTCCAATGACGCGTACATCGGTAGATATGCGATCACTCGTGGACTCAAATTCTAAAGATAAGCCGCTGCTCAACCTCGATCGCGTGGATACGACTTCCCCTTCCTTCGCCTTCACCATAAGCGCATGCAATGACATTGCACTGTCAACCTCATCTTTCGATGCAAACTCAAAGACTCTACTCCACTTTTCGAGCTCGCCGTGCCGAACTGTCTCGCCAACAAGAACAAACTCTTCAGTAACGCCTCGGCGTGCTTTCTCAAGATCAGCGAGCATGTCATCAAAACCTTTGACGTTACTCACTATGGCGAGCATCATGAGTACGCGAACTTCAATATTCGGATGAGAGTACCCCTCGTCCCAGAGGACTTCGGGCTTTCCAAGCGCCGTGGAAAATGGATTTTCAGCGAACCGATACGCAGTCAGGTTATGGGCAACTACTGCTAATTCTGAAGAGAGTTTCATCCCGTTCAAGAATCGGTCAGGCGGCTGACTGGGATTACATGCCATTTTAATTAGCCGAGCCCCGAAGGCGTCGGCAGCGATCTCCTCTTTCTTGCGCAATGTCTCATCAATATTCAGTGCATTACGAAGGCCGTCGAAAGAACTGCCGTCATGTCCTTCTGCAATGTGACCGGCTTCGTGAAGAAGGACAAGCATAAGCAGCCCAACTGGATCAACCACACTGGCGCCCGTCATGCTCCGTGAAAATATTTCATTCAATCTTCCGATCTCAGCAGCATCCAAGAAAACACATCGCTCGCCACGAGGAATGAATGCCACGCTGTATTGCCCCGGGGGGTACGGCTGCACAACGAACACAGGAATAGCGGCAGCGTTATGTGATTCAACCCACGATGGCCTGAACTCCAGACCAGCCATATAGATTAGGTGATTTGTACGCTCGATTGCTTCTACTACTAGTGATTGATTTTCTGCTGATTCTGGTAGCCGGTACTTGAAGGGAATCCCTCGACTCTTTGTAATCTCTGCTCTCCCACAGCCGTTAGCTAATGTCACAACAGCCATGGTAAAGTAAGTAAGACTGGTACTGCACATTTTACCATTTTCGCTCCACCGCATGCTCTAGACGTATCAATACCACTTGTGCAAGAGGCGTCGTAGTGGCCGGGTTGTAAAGTGTTTCAGTCGCGCTAATGATTTCCTCGTTCAATTTGTCTGCAGCAGCCGCGGCTTGCATCGATTCCGAGTCGAGCTGTTGAGAGAAAACTGCTAACACAGTTGAACCAGCGATTAACAACCCGATAACACGTGCGAGCCTAGCCGATGTATTCTGGTTTTCAATAATGTCCTCCTGTGAGGGCTGACTTCCTGGCTCGACTTTTTTTCCATAAAATCCCGCAATAAGTGTGACCGTCGCGCTCACCAACAGAGCGATCCATCTAAATCCGCGACCCCAGTTTCTATATAACGAGGCAACTGAGTATCGACGCCTCATTTCTGCCTTTGCGTTTTCAAGCTGTGGAGCAAACACTGACTCGGCAACGGGCAAGGCTCCTTGTACGCCCGTGGGCTGAAGAGGAGGCGACTCATCAGGTAAATTGGCACGATCGAGGTCAAACCAAACCAATAGTCCGCAAATAACTAAAGTAAGTAGGGCAAGTATTCTGAATGTCATCGTCCTTCCTTCTTTGGCTTCGAGCACGTCACTTAATGTTCCCAACCAAATTCAGGCCTCTAACGTTCGATCACCTTTCATGCGGACCATCACGTCGCGATTTCCTACCATGTCCCGGACGAACTGTCCCGCCTCGGCGCTGTACGGTTGTGCCGGCCAGTTTTGGCCTTTGGACTCCGGCGTGTCCACGCCGTGGAAGCGGATCGAAATGGTTCCAAACTTTTCCGCCGTCAACTTGAAAGTATCCCCGTCTCCGAACTGTGTAACTTCTCCCGTGAGAAGGAAACCGTCTGCGAACTCGCTGATAACGCAGCTTGTTAAAGTGAGAAGAGTGGTTGCCCGTTTTTTAGAGACATCATTTCTTCTGAATTCTCGCTTAGAACCAACCTTCGAGACGCCATCCACGCGAAACGAACAACGGCACGAATGCAGGGGGGATGAAGAGCCGGTCTTCAGGGTTAGGGACGCGGAAATAGCCCTGTGGGCGAAGAATCACGTCGTCATTGCGGCTTAGATCAATGACCGCACGATTGGGCGCTTCGCGTCGGCCGAGATAGCGCACCTCAAAAGCCTCGAGGCGGAGCGGATTGTTCGGATCGAACACAGTGTTTCCACTTGCGTTGGCACGGGCCTGGCGAACAAAGTCGCGTGCGCGTCGCAACGACGGACTCGCCTCGGCTACCTGATTCGCGGTGCGGGGAGCGATGACCGCATCGAGGAGTGATGACGTCCCGCGGAACGGATCAATGTTTGGCCAGATGAAATACGGCAGAGCTGCCCCGTTTTGAAGCATCCGCTCGTTGTACGTATCGGGCCGCGGGCCGGGGTTGTTCGGGTCGGGTTGGTCCCGGTTAATAAAAGCCAGAAAGCGCCCATAGAAATCGAAGACCTCGAACGAAAACGTAAGGAAGTACCCAAACGTGTTCAGGTCTTGCCCAAGGGCATTTTGATCGGCCTCAACCAATGCAACCAGCGCCTGCTCCGCGTTGTCGCCGTGGGCTCGGTGATTTATGCCGGCGCCGGCTCCGAGGCGAGTCCGCAAGTAGGCAACCATCTCGGCATCCAGGCCAAAGGTTCCGCCTTGGAACGGATCGGTCAAATATGTTTCCCATTGGGGCGAATCGAGGCGTCGCTGCACTGTTTCCCCGGGTAATGCCAAGTTTTTTTCGGGCGTGTCGATGCCAAGAAACCGCACCGCCCCACTCCCTTGCATATGAAATCCAATCGTATCACCGTCGGGAATGGATGCGCTGATCGATTGCGGTTGGCCGTTCGTCTCGCGACGCACGCGCCCTTTGGCACGTATATCGCCATTTATGTCAAAAAACACTTCGGGCATCATGGCCATACTCTATGTCCCCCTTGCATGGTTGCCCCGGCTAGGCCTTCTTTTCGCACTTGATCTTATCAACTGTCATGAGAGACAACGCGGCCAGCGTCATGACGGGGTTACTCGCCGAACCAGTCGGGAAGACACTGGCGCCCACGATAAACAGGTTCGGATGATTGTGGCAGCGCCCATACTTGTCGGTCACGGAATCGGTAGAGTCCTTTCCCATGCGGCAGGTGCCCATGGGGTGCGCCGCCGTGTTCCGCTCTTCAACTTCGAACTCCGCTGCGCCTTCAAGGGTGACGTTCATGGCGCGGAAAAGTTCCTTGGACACCCGATAACCTTGCTTGAGCGCTTCCAGGGTGTAATCGTGGACCCGGTACGTGATC
>JBKJYI010000105.1:0-2587 GCA_046715855.1 Phycisphaerae bacterium | reverse complement strand
ACTTTTTGCAAAGTCAACGCCCGAATCACGCTTGATCAGGGGCTAGTTCGGTGCCGGTCAACATGTTTCCCCGGGAAATCCTATGGCAGGGCTGCCATAGGGGAGAAGCCTGAGTGACTTAAGTCCTGAAACATGTTTGGGCCTGCCTGTCAACTATGCGGCATAGTTTTCGCCAAGCCTTTTGTGTGCCAGGGGCTATCTAAGCAGCCCCCCGTCGTTCCGAAGTGGGCGGTCTTTTTTTGCTAGAATCCAGATTTTTCTCTAGGGTTGCGCCGAATCGTCCGACGGCATGTACCGGCTGACGGAACGATGGATATTCTGGCAGATTGCGAGGATGCGCTTGTTATGATTCGCTCTTGTCCATGAGACCAGCCGCATTCCCTCCGCCACTCCTCTTCCAAGTCCGTCGAGTCCAGGAAAGAGCGATGTGGCCGTGATATTCATGGCCTTTAATCGAAAAAGGCATTCTTGTTTTATGGATGCTCTTATTACTAGGCGACGTAAACACGGAAGATACTCGTCCTGCGACAGAAGTGGACTTGTTGCTACCGTAAAAACTCCCTGTTGAGCTTCGAGCCGCTCAGTTGGCATGATCTCCTCGATTACAAATACATTGTCCTTTTGCGTCGCGGAAAGAGGGCCCTTAGCAAAACGACGCCAATCTCGATCTTTTTCTCTGAGCAACGGACTCGGAAGAAAGCTCCATATTACACCATCAATTTCGAAGTGATGATTAATTGCAAAGTATAGGGCGACCCAGGGGGATCGTGTCCAATCGAGTAATCGGGTCGGAGTCGAAAAATGTTGCATTAATGGCCACCAAGCAAGGGCCGTCGCATTTTCCGGAGGGAGCAATTCGGACCGAAGCCAAAGCCGAGCCCGCCGTTTGAAATTATCTAGCGAGTCTTGTTCGACTTCGATTGCAGCTGGGCCGCGCAGCTCAAGCTCATTGAATAAGCGAAGAAGGGAAGGCTTTAGATCCCACGTTGAGTTTGAATGGCCCCTATGAAAGAAAACCATCCCCTCGGTGTCCTGCGCACGTGAAATCGCACTTACTACATGCTCCCATGTCGTTGCAATTTCCTCTGGGATCGGAAGATTATCTTGTGCTACCGGCTCGTGGGGGGGTTTTTTTGGCTTTCTTTTGGCCATGGCTAAGTCATCTTAGATGCGATCAACTATGCGGCAAGCCGGGCCTTTACTTCGGGGTTTCGGGCTTACCTCGTTGACGCTGCGGTGCGATTGGGTTATTTCATCCAGCGACAGTCGGGTGCGAACAGGAAGAGAACGGATTCTTGACCTGATGAATGTTGACGGATCAACTTGGTGGGCCTGGGATCTTAATTCCCTCGCTCCGGGTGCCTGGCCAAATGAGCGAGTGGTCGTCGCAAACGTGCCACCTGGGCACACGTTTGAGAATTCGCGCACATCTGTTCGGCAACAGCGGGTGCCGTTTCTCGGCAACTCGCGTGCCTGGTACGAGGGCGACACCGAGTCGGTTGTGGTTCGGGCTGCTCGCACGTTCTACCGCCCCTTAGACGAGGACTTTCAGACTCTTTTGGCTATTTTTCCTGCGGGCGATTCTGAAAATCCTTCGTGGTCGGCAGTTGAAGCCGAACTCGTGGTCAATGGCTTTGGGAGCACCTCGCTCGCATCCGAGAAAGCTGCCACGTTACTTCGACTACTTTCTACGTCCGCTAGCCAACGTCGCCAGGGTCACAAAATAGACAAAGGACAAGCCACGAAGCTTAGGCGACGCAAACTACCAAAGTCGGTTGAAACGGCCGTGCTGACCGACAGCGGCCGACGCTGTTGCGTCTGCTTCTGCCTCCATAACGACCACGAGGTAAAGAAAGGCCAGATTGCTCATCTGGATGACGATCCGTCAAACAACGACCCTAATAATCTCGCATGGTTGTGCCTTGAGCATCATGCCGAATGGCACACTCGTTCCAATATGACGAAAGGCTTCACGGCAGACGAAGTAAAACGATATCGAGCACGGCTTTACGTTGCGATCAAACCAGGTGCGTTTCCGGATGATAGTGAATCGCCGTTTCCTAGCCTCAAGTTCCACCCTGCCTTCACCACGAACGCTGGTGGAAAGAGCACGGTCCTTAACGTGGCTGGCGATGTCAACTACAACGCGCGCATCGTTCGCAAGAATGTCGTGCAACCTGGTCCCGAGCACATTTCTTCGGGGCAAGCCCTGGGGATTCGGACACGGGTGGTCGAACTTGCCGAGCTAGAGACGAAAGCGGGGCGAGCATTTAGACCGGGCGGATGGTACAGCAAGTTATATAAGGCATTTGGTATCACTTCGTACAAGCTGGTACCTGCCGATCAATATGACGCTGTAATCCTCTGGCTCCAGCAACAGCAAGCGGTGATAGTGCGTCCAAAGCTGCGTCGCACTAACAACCCCGAATGGCGCAAGAGCCTTTATCGTGCAATCTTTGCGCGGGCACGGCATTTACAGATGGATGATAATGCGGTTCATGCGTTCGCGGGTTCTTTGCTCCAATTGGATGCCGCGCCACGATCATTGACCGAACTCGGAGAGAGGAATCTAAAGAGAGTCTACGAG
>JBKJYI010000104.1:0-2756 GCA_046715855.1 Phycisphaerae bacterium | reverse complement strand
AGGCGGACATTGCCGCCCATCGGACCAAGGCGCAGGCCGCCAAAGAGGCCAGCGAAAAGGAAGTCGAGTTGGCGATGGCCGTGTTGGAGAAGGCGCACAAGAATTCCGAGCGGCATTGGACGTTGACCGCTCAGGGGGCGGGCATCACCTACCTGATGGTTTTGCTGGGGCATGATGACTACCTGGCCGACGCGGTGGAAGGTTATCGAAATGCGATCAAGGGCCGGGAGACGGAGCCGGGAGCGGAGCGGTTCGCTACTCGCCTTCGCATGCTGGAGGCGCGGCAGCCGTAGAAATGCGGAACGGCGAATGCGAAACGCTGAACTGAGATCGCCATTGCGGATTGAGGTTGGGATTCTTCGCTACGCTCAGAATGACGGCGGTCGCTGAGAATGAAACAGGGTCCATGCCGAGCGAACCCCCTACCGCACATATCTTTCTGTATAATGTCATTTATGGATTCGCCTGTCGCCGGCTCTTTTGAGTTGTTCGATCACACGGCGGACATGGGGATTCGTGTGCGGGCGGCGACGCGCGAGGGGCTTCTGTGGCCCGCTGCTACTGGTTTGTACGCGGCGTTTGGGGAATTGGTAGCGGCAACGACAAACCCCACCCCTTTCACATTTCATGAACAAGGCGACGACGCTGCGGTTTCGCTGCGCGATTTTTTGACGGAATTGCTGATCCTGTTCGAGCGGGAACATAAAATACTCACAAGCATTGAGTCGGCGTCTTTTGGAGACGGCGGGCTGGTTGTGTCGGGGCAGTCGGCGGACGTGGATTTGAAGCGGAGCGTTTACTGCCGCGAAGTGAAGGCTATCACGTATCACGATTTAAGCATTCGAGAGGTGGATGGCGGATTTGAGGCGACGTTGATTGTGGATATCTAAATACTGCATACTGCGAAATCTCAGATTTGGTATTTCAGATTTCAAATTTGAGATTTCAGATTCGGGTCCGATTCGCGGCCCACTTGAAGCTGAGCGGCCTTTGTCGACTTCGCCCGCGCGAACTTGAGGCACGATGATGATCGACTTGTTATACGCGATTCGCGCAAGAAACAAAGAACTCCGCCGATCTAGAACTGAGGACGCTGCATGATGAAAACGGAAGGGTATTCGGGGCCGCTGGAGCGGATTGATGACACGCGTTGGCGGATTCCCAAATCGTATCGACCCGATATGCGCGTGGACGGGATTATTTATGCCGACGACGCGCTGATCGATTCGATTAAGGCGGATCGCGCGCCTGAGCAGGTGGCCAACGTCGCATGCCTGCCGGGGATTGTGGGCGCCTCGCTGGCAATGCCGGACATTCACTGGGGTTATGGGTTTTGCATTGGGGGCGTTGCAGCAACCGACCCGGAGCAAGGCGGCGTGGTGAGTCCTGGTGGCGTGGGTTACGACATCAATTGCGGGGTTCGACTGCTTCGCACCAGCATCACGCTGGCGGACGCAAAGGAAAAAATGGGTCGGCTCATCGAGGAACTTTTTCGGACGGTACCTTCGGGGGTCGGACAAGGCGGCGTGGTCAAGTTCAATAAATCGGAGTTGTGCAAACTGATGGCCGAAGGGTCACGGTACGTGATCAAGCGCGGATTCGGCTGGGACAGCGATGTTGAGGCGACCGAAGCCGGCGGGCTGATTGAGGATGCCGATCCGAGCCTGGTGTCGGATCGGGCTCTGGATCGCGGATCCGATCAGTGCGGGACGCTGGGCAGCGGCAACCATTTCCTCGAAGTTCAGGTCGTCGAAAAGGTGGATGATGCGAAGGCGGCTAGCGTGATGGGACTGGCGGAGGGGCATTTGACGGTGCTCATTCACTCCGGCTCGCGCGGGTTGGGGTACCAGGTTTGCGAGGATGCGCTGAAAGATTTGCAGGACACGCCGCGCAAATACGGGATCGAGCTGCCCGACAAGCAGCTGGTGTGCGCCCCAGTGCATTCGCCGGAAGGCCAGAAGTACATGGGAGCGATGCGGGCGGCGGCGAACTTTGCATGGTGCAACCGGCAGATCATGACGCACCTGGCGCGGGAGGTGTTTGCGCGGGTGCTTGAACAGCCGGCGGAGCGTCTGGGGATGAACCTGATCTACGACGTGGCCCATAACATCGCGAAGATGGAGCCTTACGAAGTTGATGGCCGGACGACGAAGTTGTGCGTGCATCGCAAGGGGGCGACACGGGCTTTCCCGCCGAATCATCCGGAGTTGCCGGCGAGATATAAGCCGATCGGACAGCCGGTGCTGGTACCCGGCGACATGGGACGAGCGAGCTATGTGCTGGTGGGCCGGCCCGGAGCGATGGAGCACACCTTTGGAAGCTCGTGCCATGGCGCTGGTCGAAAAATGTCGCGCGGGGCAGCGATACGGGCGAGCAAAGGACGTAATATTCGGCAAGAGCTGGCCGAACGGGGCGTGATTGCCCGGGCACGTGGCCGAACGGGGCTGGAGGAAGAGCAGCCGGACGCCTACAAGGACGTTCTGCACGTGGTCGATGTGCTGCACAATGCGGGCATCACGCAGAAAGTTGCAAAACTACGGCCCGTCGGCGTAATCAAGGGCTAATCCGACACGGTTTGGGATCATTGATATTTCTCGCCGTATCCTTGCCCGTCGCTTTCGTTATTCATTTGTTGATATGGTCAATGAGCAGAGGCGTGCCACGATGGAAACTCATTGCGGCATTGCCTCTTTCCGTTCTTGTTCCATCCCTAGACCCTGATCAAGCGTGATTCGGGCGTTGACTTTGCAAAAAGT
>JBKJYI010000103.1:0-3198 GCA_046715855.1 Phycisphaerae bacterium | reverse complement strand
GCCATGGACTCCGTAATCCCTGCATCAGTGCCACATCGTGGCACTAATAAAATATTGCGACGACAGCGCCGAGCAAGCCCGGCGACGCGCTGTCATTGTATAGGTTGATGGCGGGCAAAAAAAGTGTGCGCAACTTCTGCGCCCCGCTGCGCGACATATCGGACG
Organism: Phycisphaerae bacterium; assembly: GCA_046715855.1. Classification (GTDB taxonomy): domain Bacteria; phylum Planctomycetota; class Phycisphaerae; order UBA1845; family UBA1845; genus CAZAMB01. Next base: position 3,033 of record JBKJYI010000103.1, on the reverse strand, counting down.
CACTGGTTTTTAAGGCAAAAACTCGATATTCGCAGGATGCTAAGACAGCGAAGAGATTTGCGGACTATAAGTCGGACTCTGGGCGACCCTGTGGTATTCCCGGACCTAGCAACTCTGTGACATTGGGTTCTTCCATCTGAAAACTCGCGTTGATCACATGACTTTGACAAAGGTGATAAAGCAGGTGCACGACCGCGCCGTAATCGAGCCCGAAGCCGGTAGCCTCCCCCCCGGCCTTCACGCCTGCATCGTTTCCCAAAAGCTTGAGTAGCGGTGCAAGTTCAAATGGTGCAGGCAGAGGCGGCGATGATTGACCGCGTGACACGACGGTGCGCACCACCGTGAATTGTTCCTCACCTGGCCTGGCGCTGAGCGTCACGCTTCCGTCCGGCGACTGATAGAGCGCCGGCGCGGAGCTCACCAGGTCCTGCCCGAACAGCGCGATGCGCCGCTCGGCGTTGCGTTTCACGTAGACGAAGTGCGTCGGCGAATCCGTGATGACGTCCAACACGAAATTGTCGCCGCCCAACGTTGTGCTCTGAATCGAGGAATCGTGCCGCCGAATCAGTGCTTCGTAGGCGGCCACCTGCACGCGCGGATCGGAGTCCAGCAAAAGCTTGCGAAGGGGGGTGGCGGTCCCACCTATTGCGCTGGCCTCCCCGAGTGCTCGAATGGCCTGAAATCGAAACGGTGATTTGGCGTTTGCCGCGTGAATGGTCAGCACGTCGCCAGCCACATGGTCGTTCAACCGCATGCCGGCTGCGGCGGAATAAAAACTTACTGCATCGCTGGAATTTGTGTACAACTCATTAAGAGCCGGGAGCCCCTTTCGCCCGAGCCCCTCGAAACATGATGCGATCTGTGCGTGCGGGGCATCGGGACGCTGCATTTCTTCCGCAAGCTTTCGTGCGCGATCGCTCTCGAAGGAGGGATCCCGCGAGAGGTACAAGCTTCGCACGAGCGTGAGAAACCGGCCGGTGTCCTGCCGAAAGGCCGGGGGCACTTCGATCTGTACAAAGGATGGCGACACGGCGTCGGCCACCTTCGTAGAACCGGGAAATTGCGAGTTGATTCGATCCTGAATTTGTCGCGCTCGCTGGTATGAAGCCTGGGTCAGCACCAACCGCAATCGCCGGTTGCTCGTAACAACCCCCCCGCTCAGAATGGTTCCCTCCAGCTCGTTCACCTGGGTCGCGGATTGATCATCCGAAAACGGATTGATAAACACTGGCCCGGCCGCGTGGGCCAGCACGCGCCCCGCGATGGAAACGTCGGGCGACACGACTCGGAACATTTCCAAGTCCGCAGTAAAGAGGCGTCCGCCGCGAAGCGATTTCGTCTGCGTACCAGGAAGTGCCATCACGTTGACATCGAACCGCGTTCCCTCGGTCGCGGCCGGCGGAATGTCGCCGTAAATCACCACCACGGCCGTATCGATATCGTTGATCATCGCTTCCGGCGTAATGTCCGGGACGCCCACGCGACTGCTGGCGCCGAAGCGATGCTGCTTGTACATACTCTGCACGAGGCGGTCGTAAATGGGCTTGGGGCAGTCCGTCGATCCATTCTTGTCCAGCCCGACAACGAGTCCGTAGCCGCGCACCCGCATGGCGGCGAGCCCTTCATAGGTGGTCACTGAACCAATGGTGTCGCGGAACGCCGCCGAATCGGCCAGCGCCGCAGCCTGAGCGTCGACGCCGAGCTCGTATCGCTCTTTGCCCTTCTCCGTAATTGTGCAGGCACCCAGCAGGAGCCCAAAAGCACTTGTGAAACCAAGCCACCGGCGCGGGGCTAAAAAATCAGTAGTAGTCATTGTCCCATCCGGGTGTGGCCTAAGGAAAGTAGCCTCGCGATGCAGGCAGGAAAACCATCAAATCGGGCAACGTCTTCGCAGACAATTACTCCGGAACGTGAAGGCAGTCAATACGCCGCCGCAGGCGCCTCAACCAGGGTCGCCATCATCCTGAAGTGTTTGCTCATGCGGGTCTGGCTCAAGTTTTGGTACCGGCGGCACGTTTGTCGGGGACTGAGTGAAGATGACCAGTGCGTCGTCGGGGTCGGGGCTGGCGTCTTTCACCTCGAAGGCGACTCGGTGCGGGATATTGCCCGACGCGACGAGCATATCGTAATAGTCGCGCGACATGATGAAGTATGCGGGCTTGGGTTGATTCATCCTGTCTTTAATGCGCTCGCCGGTAGCAAGCATGAGTTCAGGTGAAACCTTGCTTCTTCCATCTCGTTCCGCCGCAGCATCGAGTACGTCCATGAGGCGGCCAACGCGCAGACCGGTGTAAAATTCGACCGCAGCGTTGGGCCGGCCGTCGGTCCAGTAGATGTCCGCGTCCTTTCCAACATTGTGGTCGATCAATGCCTTCGAGAGTGCATCGGCTTCGCGATTGACCGAAATCAACGTCCCGACATCCCTGGAGGTCAATGCGAGCATTAAGGGAATGCCCAGCAAAAGAAGCGCGAACGAAGACCGGCGGCAATGGGCGTAGAAGGCCAGGCTGGCGAGCACCCAGCAAAGCGCGGCGGCGCCTAACCCAACCGCGATAGTGCGTGTTAACTCCGGAATTTCTCTCTGAGCGTACCAAACCCCGACGGCCCACAGCCCGCCAATCAAAAGCGGCAGCGTGCCGCTCACCATTCGCACCGTCCGCGAGGATGCCATTATCGTGCCGAAAAAAAGTCGGTCGACGACAAGTCCCAGCAGCAGGCAATAAGCCGGTATCGCGGAGACTAAATAATGTGGGCGCTTGAAGGCCGCGGTGGTCAGGAACACGGTGGTGACGACGGCCCAGGTGAGGGCGTAGCCCAAAGCCCGGCGGTGACTGGCATAGCGCGGGAGAAAAATCGCTGCGACCGCCTCTGGAAGCGAGGCAAGAAACGGAAATGTCAGAGCAAAAATCAAGGGAATGTAATACCAAACAGGGTGGGACTTTCCGCCGAGTTGGCCGGTGTAGCGATCGAGATATTCGAGGCGCCAAAGCTCCATCGCGATATCGACGGTGAGGTAGACGTAGAGCGCCCACA
>JBKJYI010000102.1:0-2939 GCA_046715855.1 Phycisphaerae bacterium | reverse complement strand
ACATTGATATTCAGCGCCTTGGCCGTCTCGCGGACGACATAGACACCGCCTCGGGCGGTTGCGTCGCCGCGGCCTTGCGAGCCGCCCACGGGGAGCGGCTTTCCAGTAATCACGCCGGGGTGCGAACAGCCCATGATGGTCTCATATTCGTCCATCATCCAGGCCATGATTTGCGGGGTCGTATAGACGTCGGGCGCGGGGACGTCGCGGTGGACGCCGAGTTCGCGGCCGACGGCTCGGATGTAGCCGCGGGCCAGCCGTTCCTTCTCCGTGTTTGACAGCTCCTTGGGGTTGCAAATGATCCCGCCCTTGCCCCCGCCCAGCGGGATATCCACGACGGACGTCTTCCACGTCATCCAGGCGGCCAGCGCACGCACCGTGTCTACGGTCTCTTCGGGATGCCAGCGAATGCCGCCCTTGGTCGGCCCTCGCGCATTGTTGTATTGAACCCGGAACCCGCGAAAAACCTTGGTCGCGCCGGTATCCATTTTGATGGGAATGGTGAAATGGTATTCGCGCATCGGCCAGCGAAGCAGCTCATGGGTAGCCGCGTCCAGGCCCAGCTTCGCGGCCGCCTCGTCAAGTTGTTGTTGTGCAATCGCGAACGGATTCAAAGTAGACATACATTACTCCTGTTCCTGGCTCAAACTGCCGCACACAGCGAGGAAATGTACCGCGCAGCATGAATCAGTGCAAAACGGTTCCCACCTTCAGGAGCCTGTGAACACGCTGCTTTGGTCCACGAAGCAGATCGGGTTCCCGAACGGATCATGGATGTAGAACGAGCGTTCGCCCCATGGCCGCTTGGCGATCGTGCCCGCGAGGTCGCCGTGGACTTCACCTGGCGCGAATAGGGCCCCTGCCTTCTGACAAGACTCATAAGCGGCTTCGAGGTTATCGACTGCGAAGTAAAGGTTATCCTGATTAGGGCGTGGGTCGTGGTTGTCGCCGTCCTGTCGCGGACTAAAGCAAGCAAGAATAACTCCGCCGCACTCAAAGTAGTGCCGACCGGGTGACACTCGCAAACCAGGGCTGCGGAGCACAGCGCCATAGAACTTTGCGGCCTGGTCCAGATCTGACACGGGCACAATCACTCGAAACAATCTGGCTGGCATCATGGCTCCTTTCGGTTTTTCGAAACTGGAGTTTGACCTTGGCGGTGATATTCTAGCCTGAACATGAAGAGCATTGAATCGCTTCCGCGAACCATTGAATGGGTCGGCAATCTTGATGGCCACATCCGCATGGTTGATCAGACCCGTTTGCCCGGCGAGCTTGTCTTTCTGGAGTGCCACGACGTTGACACTTTATGGGAGGCCATCAAGGTGCTGCGCGTACGCGGCGCGCCCGCCATCGGAGTCGCAGCAGCGATGGGGGTCGTACTGGCGGTGCGGAATCGCGAAGCAGGGTCCCGGCTTGAATTCACGAATCGTTTGGATCGCGCATGTGAATACCTCGCTCTTTCCCGCCCCACGGCCGTGAATCTCACCTGGGCGCTCCATCGGCAGCGGAGGCTTGTCGCCTCCATGCCCGATGCCACAATCCTCTCGCTCAAACAGGCCTTGCTCGATGAGGCCAAGAAGATTCGCGACGAAGACGAGGCCATGTGCAGGGCCATTGGCCGCCACGGCGAATCGCTCATCGCCGAAGGATGCGGCGTCCTCACTCACTGCAACGCGGGCAGTCTAGCCACCGCGTACTACGGCACCGCTCTGGCCCCCATGTTCACCGCCCACGAAAAAGGACGCGAATTCCGCGTCTACGCCGACGAAACCCGCCCGCTTCTCCAGGGGGCGCGCCTCACTATCTGGGAGCTAATGCAAGCCGGCATCGACGCCACCCTCCTCTGCGACAGCATGGCCGCCGCACTGATGCGACAGGGCAAAGTCAACCTGGTTATCACCGGCGCTGACCGCATCGCCGCCAACGGCGACACCGCCAACAAGATCGGCACCTACGGACTGGCGATCCTCGCCAAAGCCCACAACATCCCCTTCTATGTCGCCGCCCCCACCAGCACCTTCGACCTTTCTATCTCCGACGGCTCGAAAATCCCCATCGTAGAACGCTCCCCGGACGAAATCCGCAAGGGTTTCGGCCCCGCAACCGCCCCGCCCGACGCCAAGTGCTTCTGCCCCGCCTTCGACGTAACCCCGGCCGAATACATCAAGGCCATCATCACCGAGCGAGGAATCATTTCCCCGGTCACTCACGAAATGATCACGCGCATGTCCACGTGGGATGTCACGTCGTAACTGCCTGCGCAGGCGTGGCTGATCGCGCACGCACGACTTGCGCTGAAGCCCCAGGGCGAAGAGCGGTGTGCAGCCAGGTTTGGAAATCGAGGAAGAGGGTGAACATGGCGGGGACGACGACGAGCGTGAAGACGGTGGAGAAGAGCAGCCCGCCGAGAAGGACAGCGCCGAGGCCGCGGTAGAGTTCGCTGCCGGCGCCGGGGCTGATCACCATGGGCGCCAAGCCAAAGATGGCTGTGGTCATGGTCATGAAGATCGGGCGGGTTCGAATCTGCACGGCGAGGGCGACGGCGTCGTCGGGGGGCAGGCCGTCTTCGCGGAGGTGAATCAGGGCCTGGTGGACGATGAGGATCGCGTTGTTGACCACGATGCCGATGAGAATGATGAAGCCCAGCATGGTGAGCACGTCGAGTTGCTGAACCTGGGCCTTCACATCGTAGAGGCTGATTTCGTGAACGATGCGGATGGCTAGGAATCCGCCCACCACCGCCGGCGGCACCGAGAACATGATGACGAACGGGTACGCGAACGATTCGTAGAGACCGGCCATCAATAGGTAGGTAATGAGCAGCGCGAGAAACGCCCGCGAGTTGGCCAGCGCAAAGAACAGCGCCGGATTCAGGGCAAAAATGCCGGCCACAAAGGCAATGCTGCAAATCAGGCCCACGATGGCCGCCGCCCGTC
>JBKJYI010000101.1:0-7273 GCA_046715855.1 Phycisphaerae bacterium | reverse complement strand
GACAAAGGAAATGGAACAATCACCGTGCCCGCGAGACTACCGGAAACTTAGCTTAGGGCCATTGGGGCCACCCTGCCACCCGGCGCGCCCAAGCAAAAAGGACTCTTGGATAGAACCTCACAACCTCTCATGACCGGGGCAACCCAACAATGACCCGCGTGCCCTGGCCCATTTCGCTGGTGAGACTCACTGTACCGCCCATCGCTGAGACCGCGTGTCGCACAATCGACAGGCCCAATCCAGTTCCGCGCTTGTCGCTTCCTGTTCCCGTCCGGACCGCGTCCACCTGATAGAACCGCTCGAAAACGCGTTGTTGATCACTCAGCGCAATTCCACACCCCGTGTCGGAAACCTCGAGAACAATGCGGTCGCCCGACGCCCAAGTTCGCAGCGCGATCTGTCCTCCCGACGGAGTGAACTTGATCGCGTTGTCGACGAGATTGTCCAAAACCAGCGAAAGCAAGTGATCATTCGCTTGGACCTCCGACGCCTCCGCCATAACTTCAGCCGTCCACCCCAGCCCCTTGTCACTCAACTCCTGCTCCCATCGTCCGCGTAATTCATCCACGGCTCGCTGCAGAAAAATCTTGGATGGTTCAATGCGAGCTCCAGGCGATTCAACTTTGGCCAGGTCCAGCAAGTCCGTAACCAACGCCTCAAGACGCGCCGCCTGACGAGCGATGATGTTGGCAAACCGTAGCGCGTCCGGGGCTTCCAGCGCGAAGTTCACTTTCATCAAGGTCCCCACCGCCACGCGAATGGCGGCGACCGGAGTGCGCAACTCGTGCGATGCATTGGCTACAAAATCGCTCCGGCTGCGAATTGCCCGCATCAGTGCGGTGACGTCCGTAAGCACAAGCAACCGCCCACGGACCGCCCCTTCGCTCGCAGAAGCGGGCCGACCTGAGGGCAACGCAATGGGAATGCTGCACGCTCGAGCCAAAACATAGGTTGGCGAGGGCGAATCCGGAACGTCCAGGCGGATCGCACGCAAATGCAGATTCTCCTGCATGTCGCCAGCGGTCGATTCCTTCTCGGAGGGTGAATCACTTTCTTGTTCGTCGCGAAGGAGCATGCGCTGCAAGTCGTGAGAGGCGACCAAGCTTTCGACCCTGTGTTGCGAATCAAGAATGATCTCGCCCGTTGCCGCTCCTCGAAAACTCAGCAATCGGGCAGCGGCCGGGTTCACCAGAACAATGCGCCCATCACCATCCGCAACGACAACCCCCTCGTCGAGCTGCGCCACCAATGATTCGAGCGTGACTCGTTGACGTAGAATCGTCTCTACTTGCCGCGCTAGTCGAGTCCGCATCCGCTCCATCGACTTCGCCAGGGTGGCTACTTCGTCCGACCCGCTCACCGGTATCGCCGCATTCAAGTCGCCGCGCGAAAGGCTTTCGGCCATGACGAACAATCCATGGATGCGGGCTCTCCATAGCAATGGCAATGCCACCGCCAAACCAAGGCCTGCCCAGATACTAACCCCCCATGTCAGAGCCAGCATGGCGGCATTGCCCAACAGCATCATCCAGAAAAATGCGCCAGCTCGCATCGCAAAGGAATCCCACTTAGGAAGACGAGGCTCCCGCCCAACCGGCTCTGCTAGCCGGGCTCGCGAAACGTGTATCCGACGCCGCGGATCGTCTGAACCCATGCCGCAGCACTTTCGCCGAGCTTTTTTCGCAATCCCGCGATGTGCACGTCAATCGTCCGGTCCGTGACCGCCACTGTCGGCCCCAGCACGCTGTCGATCAACTGCGTGCGATCGAGCACGCGGCCTTCGCCCTGCATCAGCGTTTTCAAAATCCGAAACTCAGTGGCCGTGACAGCCACAGGCTCGCCGCCCACGGTGACCTCGAACCGTTCGCTGTTGAGCACGATCGGCCCGGCTTGCAATACTTCCTTTTTCGATTCGCCGCCGGCCGCCGATTTGCGCAAGGCCGATCGCACCCTTGCAACCAGAATTTTCATCGAGAATGGCTTGGTGACGTAGTCCACAGCCCCCAGGGCGAACCCCACAAGCTGGTCGGACTCCTCCGCTTTCGCCGTCAGCATGATGATCGGCACGTCGGCCGTCTCGCGCTCCCGTAAGATGGCGTTGGCGACTTCGTCGCCCGACTTCCGTGGCAACATCCGATCCAGAATCACCAGGTCGGGCTGCTGCCGCCGGACCTCTTCAATGGCCGCCACTCCGTCCCCGGCCACCCGGCACGCAAACCCCTCCCTCTCCAGGTTGTACCGCACCATCTCCGCCAGGTCGGTTTCGTCCTCCACCACCAGTATGGATTGTTTTGGAGCCATGGTTTGGATTATCCGAACGAATGGCAAATCCATCAATAAAAAACGCGTTAAGTTCTCGTTCAAATCGCGCAAGCTTTGGAATCCGCAGTTCAAATTGCCGCGAATGCCAAATTCCGCGACGCAAGCGCATTGTGCCCGTACAGGACGGACGCCCGTGTCCGACTTGTGCGAGACGATCCGTACGTTCAACTTCGTGCCCGATTGCCTTGTACGCTCTGGGCGCTGGCCAACGAGCGAGCTGCGGGTCGCAGTCAGGCCCTTGCTGAAACCCAGGCTGCTCCCCTCCAATGGCAGCCCGGGTCTCACGCGAACACGTCGCTATTTCAGAGCCTTGGGAGACGAGGACGGGAACACCCCGTCCTCGCCTTTCCCAAGGTGGGACACCATTACTAAATCAAGGGCAGTACAAGTTGCACGGTCCCGCACCGTTGGCGTTGGGTCCTGTACAATCTGAGTTGGTCGTACAAGCACCAGTGAAAATGCTGTTGCAGCTGCCGGTCCCGCTCCCCGAGCAACAAAGTTGGGGAGTGCCCGCGCCCGTGCAGCTTGCGTTGGTGAATGTAGGTCCGGCGCATTTGCCCATCTTGTAGGGGTACGGGCCGCCGCGGAATGCATCCACGCATGCCGCGATATGACTGAAGTTAAAGTCATTCGAGAGAGTGGCCAGATTGATGGCGCCGAAGGTGTCCTGCCCGGCGATGAGCGCCCGGGCCTTGATCGGCGCTCCCAGCGTGCTTCGGAACTTGGCCACCATGGACTGAACGTCAGCAATGTCCGGCTGGGCAGTGATGGCCGGCGGATTGTAGGCATCCGCCACATCGCCCCATCGGGTGGTTTTCAATTGCAGCGGGCTGGAAACGATGGTGCAGCTCGCCTCACTTTCCTGGCAGGCCGAGGCGAAATTCTTCACGTCGTATGCCGATGAGGGCACGATGGCACTGCCGGTAATGTGCACGGTGTTGTTGACGACGACGCTGCATGTGCCAACACCACCGCCTGGACAATCCGCATCGCTGTTGCACAACTGAACGGCGTTGGTGCAGCTCATAAACTGGCTCCAATCGCGATAGTGCGGCGTGCAGGAAAGGCGCGAGAGCACGAAGCGAGTTCCGCTGGAGGAGGACTCCAGGATGACCAGCGGCGGCCCCGCCCACATCGTTTCGCCTTCGAAATTGGTAAACGCAGTGGACGATCCTGTGCTATAGGCAACGAGACAGACGCCGCCAGGACACTGCGCGTTCGAGGTGCACGGAGCACAGTTATTGCTCTGGCAATTGGCGTTGACGGTGCAACCAGCACCCGCGTTCGTGCCTCCCGAACAAATGCGTTTGTTGTCATTGGTTCCGCCGTCGCAATAACCAACATGGTGCAACCTGCTTAGCTCAACCGCCAGGGCAGTTTCGGCATTTCCTCCGGCCGTGGCAAACGATGCGGCCGGCACAACGGCAGAGATGAATCGCGTCTTTTGGATGTTCGTGCCATCAAGAATCAAGGCGGGGGGGAGGAATCCACCCAGATCGGTTGAGTTGACGAAGCCGTCGCAATTGGTGTCGCCGTCCGCCCAGCCGCACGTGCCATTGGCGTTGCACGGATTGGGTGCACTGATGGAGTTGCTGATGATGGCCCCATCGGCGTCATCCACCACGCCGTCGAAGGTCACGTCCCCGTTTTGCGTGCCGAGGATGACCTGGACAAGTTCGTCCACGTCCGCACTGTTCACTTCGCGATCGCCATTCATGTCGCAGCTAAGATCCATGAACACGGCGTCGTTGATTTCGCTCCAAGAGCCGATTTGGGCCATGCGGCAGCAGTAATCAATGTCTTGGTCATCCACAAAACCGTCCCAACCGACCGGTCCAGCCCCGGGAACCGGCGAGCGTCCTGCGACGTCGCCGCGGAAATCGCCGGCAACGTACACCTTGCCCGTAGCCAGCATCGGTTCGGTAGCGTCGTTGACGTTCTTGGCGACCGGGAATCTCGGGTCGAGGCCCAGCCCTTGGGGAGTCAGTAGAAGGTTCGCCGAATCCCCCCACGGATAGGGTTGAGCGGCGTTGCAAGGGCCGGTTGTGGCGTGATCGGCGCAGTCTGCATCGACGCCGAGTCGGCAGACGACTGTGTTGTTTCCGTTGCAGCGGCCATAGGTCGCCAGCGCGTTGTCGATGGCAATCGCGCCTTGCTTGCGATTGAGCAGGCCGCCAATTGTTGCCAGACCGTCCATGAAGTAGCGTAGGTCTTCCTTGGAAAGGTTGCCGTCGCCGTTGTGATCGCCGATCACTTCGGGAATGGCATTGTCGTTGGCGCCGCCGCTGGTTTGATTTCCGGCCGCGCCGGTTCCGGTGGCCTGCGGATCGGTCCGCTGCCAGGTGCGCGGGAAGTAGTAAGCTTTGACGAATTCGCTCGCGTCATTGATGTCGCGAATGCCGTCTTCGTTGAAATCGCCTTGCAACTTGTTGCGGGCTGCGAGCTGCTGACCGGAGGCGAAGTTGGTGATGAAGCTGCCGGCGCTGTTGGCATAGGTGTAACTGCCGGTGGTGGATCCATCGGAATAGGTCGCCCCGCCGGTGAGTCCCTTGCGCACCGGTACGCGTCCACCGGTGGTGGGATTGACCGATCCGAAAGCCGGCGTGTCGCCGCCGATGCCCAGCCCGTTATTGGCTCGAATAAAGTTCTGAAGCTTTTGATTTAGTGGGGTGGTCGGCGAGAACTCCATCCCGTCGGTGAGGCTCTGCTGACAATCAATGCCGGCTCCGAGGAAAAATGTGGTGGCCAGGAACTGGCCCGGCATGTTGAGCTTTGACTTGCAGAAGTCCGTCTGGCAAGTCTGTGGAGCATTTGCACAATCCGCGTTGATGTCGCAAGCTTCGGCGGAGATGCTGCAGTTGCCGCCTGGTCCGCCGATGCACGTTTGCGGCTGAGCAGGGCAGTCGCCATTGACATTGCAACTCGCATTGGTGATGGTGCAGGTTTTTTGGGTGCAGTTCGCGTCCGTGGTGCAGGTCTTGAACGGCCCCGTGCAGAGGCCGGCGCCGGCGAGCGTGCAGTCGGCGTCCTCGTTGCAGTCCACATTGGCGGGGGGACCGCTGCAAGTTCGAGTTGCGTTGCACTCCCGACCGAAAACATTTCCGGCAAAGGAGTCAATGCTGTCGTCGATATTGTTCAGGTAGTCTGCGACGGCCTGGTTATCGAGTGGATTTCCCGGCAGGAACTTTGGATCCATCGGATCGCGGTTGGCATGACGGTTGCCACGAACGACGAAGGAACCGTTGCCGCCGATGGTGTATCCGCAACATTCGTCGCAGTTGTCGAGAACCGAGCTTATGGTGGGGCGAACATAACCTGCATTCGGTATGGCGGCGTCCGCTGCAACGCAAGTGCCGTTTGTGGCCGTCGGATTGCAATCGGCATTTGTCGTGCAGGCAATAGTCGTGGTGATGCTGCAGACCTTGGGACCCTCCGCGCAAGCCTGCGCGGTGCAATCGCAAAGCGGGTTGCCGTCGGTGTCCACGTCCTTGCAGATGTTGAGAACTTCGTAACGGCCACCCAGTGCGTCGGAGGCCGCGCGGCTGGGACCGGCCAGACCGGTGTACCCAACTCCAAGCCGGAAGTTCTCCACCGCGGTTTCAATCTGTCCCGAGCCTTGGGCATTGCTGGCCCGCGCTCCCGATCCGAGATTAAAATCGTTCGTCGTGGCACTTTCGTTGCCGACGTTATCGCCGCGGCCCCAGCTCGTATCGATTCCCGTGGAGTTCATGATCGCGTTACGAGTTCCCGAACCGACGGACCGCGTCGCCGCCGCGTAATTCTCTCCGCTGGGCAGACGTCCCGTCCCAAAGAGGTATTGCATTTCGCTGAATTTCACGTCGCGCAGGCCCGTTCCCCGGTTGGCGATGTAAGCAACGGGAACCCATGCACCCACGAAGTCGAACAATGTGTCGGGATTCGGTGCAAGCGTATCGACGTTGAGAGTTTCCGTGTTTCCGCTGAGCGTGCAGAGTTCGAGGTTCTCGCAGGTGCGGGGGGCGGGATTGCTGCATGTTTCACCAACGGGGCACTCCGCGTCGCTGCGGCATGCGTTGGGCGTGACGCTGCATATGCCGGCCGCGCAGTTCAAGTCGTTGCGGCATACCGCCGCGGTGGAGGCTTCGCCTGCACAGTTCTGGCCGAGGGGGCAATCGGAATCCACCCCGCACAATGTCTGAGCAAGGTTGCATCGGCCGTTGGTCACGCAGTTGCCAGGTGCGCAATGCTTCTGTTCCGTGCACGGGTTCGCGCTGCCGGCGCAGGCACCGCATCCGCGACCCAGCGACTGAAGCTGGCTCACATAAGCGGTTGAAGAGACGATGGGGTTAAGGCCATAGCCTGGAGCACCAGGCTCGGCATTCCACTTGGCCGCGCCGAGGCACTTCTCGCTGGCGGCACAGTCGGCGTCGGTATCACAAGGTGTCACACCGGCGGGAAGACAAACGCCATTAGCGCCCACCTGCACTGCCCAGGCACTGGGCACGTCGAGAAAGGAGAACTCAATTTCGCAGGGCTGAACCGGAGTGCCGCTGGTGTTGTCAAAAGGCCCCGCCCAGTTCGTGACTCCCAGCGTTGCGTATTCAAACTGATTGAAAATGCCGGCCTCTGCGGGAACCGAGAGGGGGATTGCATTGCAGGTCTGGCTTTCGACGAACTCGTTGAAACCGTTGACCGAACCGACGCTGCGGTATTGGAACATCCAGTGGGTGTTGATGGTTCCGTTGGGAGGCCAGAGCGTTCCCAGATTGTCTACGAACGGAAAGGTGGTGAAGTTTCCTGCCTGCCCGTCGCCGTCCACGTCGATCCAGTCGTTCGTAGAAGATGGGGCCCGGAAGAAGTCTACAAACAAGGTGGCGCCGGCGCCACTGACCTGGCCCCCGGTGACGGTCACCTGACCATTGCCCGCTGGAAACGGGCTGCCTTGAACACCGTTGTTCTCACAGTCCTGATT
>JBKJYI010000100.1:0-3988 GCA_046715855.1 Phycisphaerae bacterium | reverse complement strand
CTGATTAATCGCCGAAACGAAAATGATCGGGGTGAATTCCGAGCGAGGCCACTGACGAATGATCTCGGCAGTTTCAAAGCCGTCGAGCTCAGGCATGTGCACGTCGAGTATGATGACGGCAAAATCCTGGTTGAGGACTTTGCGCAACGCCTCGCGACCCGAGTGCGCCGTGACGATATTCTGATGGAGATCTTCCAGAATCGATTGGAGCGTGAGCAGTTTGATCTGGCTGTCGTCGACCAGCAGGATGTCCGCTTTTTCCGCCAATGCCGGTGGAAGCGACGAGGGCGCGGCGCCCAGGATGTTGTCTTGCACCGCCGGTTGGCTAGTCGTCAAAGTATGCACCCGGTTTTCACGCTGCGCAGGGCTCATTCGGCCGAGGCCTGGTCTTTCTCAACGTTTTGTTCCGCCTCGCTGTGCAGCCACACATGCAAAAGGGAGAGCAGGCGGCCCGAGTCCACGGGCTTGGCGACGTAGTCGGAAGCACCGGCGTCGATGCATTTTTCGCGGTCGCCGCGCATGGCCTTGGCGGTCAGCGCGATGATGGGGAGCGTACGGAACTGCGGATTGAGCCGGATGGCCCGCATGGTCTCGTACCCGTCCATCTCCGGCATCATCACGTCCATGAGCACGATGTTGATATCCGCGTTTTTCTCCAAAGTCGTGATTGCGCTGCGCCCATTTTCGGCGGCGACCACGGCCATGTTCTGCCGCTCCAGCAAACTGGTCAAGGCGAAGATGTTGCGGATATCATCGTCGACGACCAGCACTTTCTTGCCGGTGAGCGTCTTGCTCAACTGGTCCGGAGTGACGGCGTCATCGCCCTTGAGACGACGGCCGGTCCCGGTGATTTTATGCAGGAAGGTGGTTACTTCCTCGAGGAGTCTCTCGGGTGAGCGGCCATCTTTCTGGATAATCGTCTGGGCCGATTGCTTGAGGCGGGCTTTCTCGCGGCGACTCAACGTCGCTGCCGTGTAAACAATGATGGGAATCTGCGAGAATTTGGCTTCCTGGCGGATCTTTTCGATCAACTGCTGCCCGGACATGTCGGGCAGACGCAGGTCGATGACCAGGCAATCGAACCGTTGGGACTCGAGAGCTTCGAGCGCTTCGCCGCCCGTACCGACTCCGGTGGCATGAACGCGCTCCGGATCGACCAGGCCAATGACCGCTTCGCGCTGATGCGGATCGTCCTCTACGACCAGGAGATTCTTGATGGTGAGAGCGGTTCCTCGAACGCGGGTGAGCGCGTCTTCGAGCGTTTCCTTGCTGACGGGCTTTTGCAGGAATGTCAGAATGTCATCGCTGGCATCTTCGCGGGGGTTCTCTTCGCCGGTGATCACGTGAAGGGGAATTTGCGAGGTCGCTGCGTGCTCGCGGAGGCGGCGCAACAGATCCCATCCGTCCACGTCCGGCAACCGGACATCGAGAGTAATCGCCTGCGGGCGGAACTCGCGAGCCAGCGAGAATCCCGTTTCCCCGCGCAAAGCCACAATGCCTTTGTAGCCGCGATCACGGACTACGTGCAGCAATACGCCGGCGAAGTCGGGATCGTCTTCAATAATCAGCACGAGGAAATCATCGGGCCTTAAGTCAAATCGATCGTCTGCCATTTCAGCGGGGATACGCTCAGCCTCATCGCGCGGCACCAGATTGATCGGAGCCAACGGCTGGGACTCCGCCAATTCTTTCGGAAGAGTGATGGCCGTCTTGGGGGATACATAGACTCGCGGCAGATAGAGCGTGAAAGTACTGCCCTGGCCGGGGTTGCTGTCCAGCGTGATCTCGCCGCCCAGAAGGCGTGCGATTTCGCGGCTGATGGAAAGTCCCAGTCCGGTTCCGCCATATTTGCGGCTGGTGCTGCCGTCGGCTTGCTGGAACGCTTCGAAGATAACCTTTTGCTTATCGCGGGCGATGCCGATGCCCGTGTCGCTGACCGAGAACGCCACGACCGCCTTGGCACGGCCAAGGATGGGGTGATCCGGGTTCCAGCCCTGATCGGCGGCCCGCACGCGGAGCTCCACTGCGCCTTGGGGCGTGAACTTGAAGGCGTTGGCGAGCAGGTTCTTGAGCACCTGGAAGAGTCGCTTGGCATCCGTGTAAAGGACGCGCGGAAGGGCGGGGTCGATATCGACCACGAAGCGGAGTGCTTTTCCTTCGGCGATGGGCCGGAAGGTCCGCTCCATGCTCTCGTGCACGTCGGCGAAGGTGACTTCACTGACATCGACCGTGACCGTACCGGATTCAATCTTGGAAAGGTCGAGAATGTCGTTGATCAGCGTGAGCAGGTCGCTGCCCGCCGCGTGAATCGTGTGGGCGAACTCGACCTGCTTGGGGGTGAGGTTGCCGTCGTAATTTTCGCCCAACTGCCGCGAAAGAATGAGCAAGCTGTTGAGCGGCGTGCGAAGCTCGTGCGACATGTTGGAGAGGAACTCCGACTTATACTTTGAGGTGAGCGCCAACTGTTCGGCCTTCTCTTCCAAGGCGCGCTTGGCAAATTCCACCTCGCGGTTCTTGCGCTCCACTTCCTCGTTCTGCTCGACCAGCAGCTTGGCCTTGGACTGCAGCTCGGCGTTGGTCTGCTGTAATTCTTCCTGCTGCTCTTGTAATTCGTGCGCGAGGGACTGCGATTGCTTGAGCAATTCTTCGGTACGCATGTTCGCTTCGATGGTGTTGAGTACGATGCCCACGGACTCGGCCAGCTGGGCCAGGAAGGTCTGGTGCGTCGGGCTGAACTGCTTAAATGAAGCCAGTTCGATAACCGCCTTGGTTGCACCCTCGAATAGAATCGGCAGCACGATGATGTTGGCGGGGGCGGCCTCGCCCAAACCGGAGCTGATCTTGATGTAGTTGGCGGGGACGTCGGTGAGCAGAATCCATTCGCGGCCGGCCGCGGCTTGTCCCACCAATCCCTCGCCCCAGGCGAACTCCTGCGGGATGTCGTCGCGGTTGGTGTACGCATAGGACGCGAGCAAGCGCAGCTTGGGATCGCCCTGCGTCGCATCGACGATATAGAACACTCCGTGATGGGCCGCGACCACCGGGGCGAGCTCGCTGAGGATGAGCTTGGAGACGGTGAGCAAGTCGCGCTGACCCTGCAACATACGCGTGAACTTGGCCAGGTTGCCCTTGAGCCAGTCCTGCTCGCTGTTTTTCAGCGTGGTCTCGCGGAGATTGCGGATCATCTCGTTCATGTTGTCTTTGAGGATGGCCACCTCGCCGCGCGTCTCCACGCCGATCGAGCGTGTAAGGTCGCCGCGAGTCACGGCGATGGCCACTTCCGCAATCGCACGCACCTGAGTGGTCAAATTCGCCGCAAGCTGATTCACGTTGTCGGTGAGATCCTTCCACGTTCCGGCGGCGCCGGGCACGGACGCCTGTCCGCCGAGCTTTCCTTCGACGCCCACCTCGCGGGCCACGGAGGTTACCTGATCGGCGAAGGTCGCGAGCGTGTCGATCATGCCGTTAATGGTGTCGGCGAGCTCGGCGATTTCACCCTTGGCCGCCACCGCCAGTTTTCGCTTCAGGTCGCCGTTGGCGACCGCAGTCACGACCTTGGCGATACCGCGCACCTGGTCGGTGAGGTTGGAGGCCATACCGTTCACGTTGTCGGTGAGGTCCTTCCACGTTCCGGAAACGCCGCGAACCTGGGCCTGGCCGCCGAGCTTTCCTTCGGTTCCCACCTCGCGGGCCACGCGGGTCACTTCGGCGGCGAACGAGCCAAGTTGATCGACCATGGTGTTGATGGTGTTCTTGAGCTGGAGGATTTCGCCGCGCACGTCCACGGTAATCTTCTTGGATAGGTCGCCGTTGGCCACGGCCGTGGTCACGCCGGCGATGTTGCGCACCTGGTCGGTGAGGTTGGACGCCATGGAATTCACGTTGTCGGTGAGGTCCTTCCACACGCCGGACACGTCGTTCACCTGGGCCTGCCCGCCGAGCTTCCCGTCGTGTCGGAATAACATCTGGACCAGCCGTAGTGGCGGGG
>JBKJYI010000099.1:0-25938 GCA_046715855.1 Phycisphaerae bacterium | reverse complement strand
CTCATTGCCTCGTTGCCTCGTTGCCTCGTTGCCTGGTTGCCTCTTCCTTTGAATCATGTTCCGACGCATTCTGATCGCTAATCGGGGAGAAATCGCGCTGCGGATCATCCGCGCCTGCCGCGAGCTCAACGTCGAATCCGTGTGCGTGTTTTCGGAGGAAGACCGGGGCGGGGAATACCTTCAACTGGCCGATCGCGCCATTTGCATCGGTTCCGCAGCACCACGCGACAGCTATCTTAAGAGCGATCGGATCATCGCTGCTGCCGAAGTCAGCGGTGCCGACGCGATTCATCCCGGTTACGGTTTTCTGGCGGAAAACGCGGCTTTCGCGGAAAAATGCCGGGCCTCAAATCTGGAATTCATCGGTCCCAGCGCGGATTCAATGCGAACTCTGGGTGACAAGGCCTCGGCCAGAATCGCCGCGAAGAAGGCGAAAGTCCCGGTGGTCCCCGGCAGCGACGGCGTCATCGAAGACGACAACGAAACGCTCGGCATTGCCGAGAGCGTCGGATTTCCGATCATCATCAAGGCGTCAGCCGGCGGCGGCGGGCGCGGTATGCGCGTCGTCTACGATAAGACGGATTTGATAGCGCAGCTCAAGCAGGCTCGACAGGAGGCCGGCGGCGCGTTCAATAATTCCGCGGTCTATATCGAGCGATTCATCGAACGCCCCCGCCACGTCGAAGTGCAGATTCTCGGCGATCATCATGGCAACGTGATTCACCTGGGCGAGCGCGATTGCACCTTGCAGCGGCGGCACCAGAAGCTGGTCGAGGAATCGCCGTCGCCGGGCATTACCCCGCGCGTCCGGGCCGATCTTTGCGCGGCTGCGGTGAAGCTGGCCAAGGCGTCGAACTACAGCAACGCGGGGACGGTCGAATTTCTGGTGGACAACAAAGGGCGATTCTATTTCATCGAAGTGAATACCCGGATTCAGGTCGAACACCCGGTCAGTGAAATGGTATCGGGAATTGATTTGATCAAGGCTCAGATTCGAGTGGCAGCCGGAGAGCCGCTGGGTTTGGCACAAAAGCAAATTGTATTCCACGGGCACGCCATCGAATGCCGCATCAACGCTGAAGACCCCGACGAGCGTTTCCGCCCCTGCGCGGGAGCGATTAAAAAATATCGTCCGCCCGGCGGACACGGAGTGCGCGTGGATACCTTCGCGCACGAGGGGATCAGGATTTCGCCGAAGTATGATTCGCTGGTGGCCAAGCTCATCGTCCACCAGCCCACGCGGATGGACGCCATTCGGTGCATGCAGCGGGCGTTGCGCGAGTTTACCATCGAGCCGCTGAAGACCACGATCCCGTTTTTGCGCCGCGTCATGGAACATCCGGACTGGCTCTCCGGCGAAATCGACACCGGCTTTGTGGAAAGAACGTTTTGATGAATCCGCAAATTACGCAGATTTACGCAGATTCAGTCCTGGATTCAAGCGATCAAATACGCAGCAACTATTCTGGGTATTGGTATGGTTTGAATATAAGGGGTGCCATGGCCTAGCGAAGCGCCGCCATGCTCTTGCTATTCATGCCGGCGCCCGATGAGGCTGGGCTTGGGCATGGCACCCGATCTGCACTTCATACCAGCACCCTATTCTTTGACTCCCATAAAAACTGCGCAACTCTGCGCAATCTGCGGATGAGCAGTTTCCTGGTTTGAGGTCTTCATGCGGAAAAAGTTGATTGCCGGGAACTGGAAGATGTACAAGACGCTGGCCCCGGCGCGAGAGCTGGTCGAGGGCATCGTCCGTGGATTGTCGCGCATTGCCAACCTCGCCGAAGTCGAAGTCTTGATTTGTCCGCCCTTTCAACTGTTGTTTCCGATGGCCAAGGCCATTGCCGGCACCCCCATCAAGCTCGGCGCGCAAAACGCGCACTTTGAGAAAGAAGGAGCTTTCACCGGGGAAGTGTCTGTAGCCATGCTCGCGGACACGGGCTGCACTCACGCCCTGATCGGCCACAGCGAACGCCGCCAGTTCTTCCATGAAGCCAACGCATTGCTCGCCCGAAAAGTCCGCGCTGTGGTCGCGGGCGGCCTGCAAGTCATCTACTGCGTTGGGGAAACGCTGGCTGAGCGCGAGGCTGGCAACACGGAGTCCATCATCCAAAACCAACTTCTCGAAGTGCTGGACCGCGAAGTGTCCGCAGCACGCTTGATCGTCGCCTATGAGCCGGTCTGGGCCATCGGTACCGGCAAGACGGCTACCCCGAATCAAGCCCAGGAAGTTCACGCCTACATTCGCCGCTGGCTCGGAAAGATGTATGGGAACGCGGTGGCGTCCCAAATTCGCATCCTCTACGGTGGCAGCGTCAAGCCCGGCAACGCGGCGGAGTTGCTGGGTCAGCCCGATATCGACGGGGCACTGGTTGGCGGGGCCTGTTTGGCAGCGGACGACTTTCTTGCTATTATCTCCGCCGCGGCGTCGATTCGACGCATGTGAGATGAACTGCGGGGTCGTATTCCGCACAAACTTTTCGTAAGTAAAGAGACTGTCAATGCTTGCATCGATGACCTGGACTCAGTGGTTACTGTCGGTTGTTCTCATCTGCGTATGCCTTTTCCTCATGCTGGTGATCCTGCTGCAGCGGGGTCGCGGCGGAGGCATTGCCAGCGCCTTTGGCGGGGGCGGCGGCTCGGGAGCCTTCGGGGCGAAGACCGGCGACGTCTTCACCTGGATTACGTGTATCGTAGCCGGCATCTTCGTAGTGCTGGCCGTAGTTGCCAATTTTGCATTCGATGTATCGCAGCTTCCCTCTGTGGAGACCCCTGCGGTCGCAGCGGATAAGAGCGCCCCGCCCGAGTTGATCCCCGTTCAAGTGGGAGACGACGGTACGGCATTGCCCATCGACATTGGGCAATTACCTCCCGGGTCAACCTCCAGGGTGCAATCTGTCACCATCAAGCCTACCGATTTGGCGCCAGGGGCGCAACCGGTAACGCTGCCGCCTGGCAAAGATGAACCACTCGCTCCAGCGCCTCCGGTCACGCCGCCGGCTGAAAATCCCCCCGCCGAAAAACCGGCAGAGGAACCTGCGACTCCATGATCGTTTCGATGACCGGTTATGGCGCCGCGCAAGTCGAGGATGGCGGCGTCGGTTACGCTTTGGAAATTCGGAGCGTAAACAATCGCTATCTTAAACTGCACATCAAGCTGCCGGACGACCTGCAATTCGCGGAAACGGAAATCGACCGCCTGGTTCGCAGGCGGATTTCGCGCGGTACCGTGACATGTACATTTCGGCGGCGTTCCGATGCGGCCGAAGTCGCCAAGTCGCTCAACATTGCGGCCTTGCAGCGCTACGTGGACCTGCTCGCAGGAGTCCGCGTGGGTGACGGAATCGCGACGACCATCGATCTGGCCACCGTCGCTCAATTTCCCGGCGTAACCGACCCGGGCAACGCCGACGAAACGATCAAAAAGCACAAGCTGGACCTCCTTTTGAAGCTCACGGAGCGCGGCATCGATGCATTGTCCACCATGCGGCGCGAAGAAGGCCGGGCGCTTTCGGTCGAACTCGCAGGGCATTGCGACACGATTCGTCGCGAGCTCGGCGCGGTGGCCGAGCGGGCTCCGTTCGTCGTGAATGAGTATCACGAGCGACTCAAAAGCCGGGTATCCACCCTTATGCAAGGCGGGGGCTTCGACCTCGCCGCCGACGGGCTGATGCGTGAAGTGGCCATCTATGCTGAACGTTGCGATATCACCGAGGAAATCAGCCGATTACGGTCACACCTCGATCAGTTCGTGCAGCTCTGCGATCGTGGCGAGCAGGTGGGCCGCACGCTCGATTTTCTCGCCCAGGAGCTTCTGCGCGAAGCCAACACCATCGGATCAAAGAGCAACGACACTGCCATTGCCCGCGCGGTCGTTCAAATTAAGAGCATGATCGATCGACTCAAGGAACAAGTCCAAAACGTGGAATAGCGTACCAAGTGGAATGGTGTACCACTGCTCCGTGAGCAGTGGTTGACCCTGTAAATTGGGATTCTGCAATTGCAACCTCCCGACTCCCCTCAATCGATCTGGCGTGTGGGTGGAATCATCCTTTGCGGCGGAGAGAGTCGCAGAATGGGCACGTCGAAGGCCGGCTTGCGGTTGGGAGGTGAGTATCTCCTTCAACGTGTCGTTACCGTGGTGGCTCAGATGGCCTCGCCCCTCGTGCTCGCGTCTCGCCATGGAGTTGAGATTCCGCCGATCACCCCTGCGATACCAGTTGTACTTGATGACTCTGATCATGCGGGTCCTTTGGCCGGCATCGCCGCAGGCATGGACTCGCTCCGTAATTGCTGCGATGCGGTTCTCGTGGTCCCGTGCGACCACCCCTTCTTGAGAGCTGAGGTGCTTCATCGAATGATCGAGTTGCTTGGCGAACACAGCGCAGTTGTGCCTGAGCTGGAAGGAAGATTGTTTCCAACGCTGGCAGTTTATCGCCTGACCACCTTTGTCGTCATTAAAGAGATGCTGCGCAAAGGGCAATTCCGCGCACAAAACTTTGCGCTGCAATGCGGTCCCGTATTCCTGCGCGAAACAGATTTGGCGGACATCGACCCCGAACAAAAATCATTTTGGAATATGAACAACCCGGCTCAATACGACGCCGCCCTGGCTGCGGCCTATCCCACTTCGAAAGGTCTGGGATGCGCGCTCTGACCTTCACCGATGCACTGCGGTTCGACGCCGCCTTCCCCGACCCCCAACCCGCAGAAGGGCAAGCCATCGTGCGCGTCCATCTGGCCGGCATATGTGCCACGGATCTGGAAATCATGCGCGGCTACATGGAGTTCCGCGGCGTACTTGGTCACGAAATGGTGGGAACAGTATCGGCCGGCACGCATCGCTGGCAGGGCAAACGCGTTGTGGCCCAGATCAATTGTCCGTGCGGCAAGTGCGACATGTGCGTTAAGGGATTTTCCAATCACTGCCGCAAGCGGACGGTGATGGGCATTGCAGGCAGAAATGGATGCTTTGCCGATTTCGTAGTTATTCCCGAAACCAGTCTTCTGGAAGTGCCATCGTCTGTCTCCGACGAAGAAGCCGTGTTCGTCGAGCCGCTGGCCGCAGCGTACCAGGTTGTTGCACAATGCCCGGTCGATTCAAAAATGACGGTCGGCGTAATTGGTCCTGGCCGATTAGGATTATTGGTGGCCCAGGTGCTGGCCCGTACCGGTTGCCGCTTAACCGTGATTGGCCGCAATCCATCCAAGCTGGAGCGATGTGACAAGCTCGGCATTCAAGGTATTCATGTGGACGACCTCGCCCTGCGAAACGACCGCGACGTCGTTGTCGACTGTTCAGGTTCGCCGGATGGACTTCGCTTATCTATGGGACTCGTCCGGCCTCGCGGAACCATCGTGCTCAAAAGCACCTATTCCGACCGCGCGGACCCATCGCCGAACCTGGCCCCCCTGGTGATCAACGAAGTGAAACTCATCGGCAGTCGCTGCGGCTCCTTCGGCGAGGCAATCAACGCGCTGGCTCGAAGGGCCGTTGAAGTTCGCTCGCTGATTACGCGCATTGTTCCGCTGGAAGAGGGTGTTTCGGCTTTCGACTTCTGCAGGCAGCGGGACACCTTGAAGGTGCTGCTGCGAATTTGACCATTGGTCGTACCACCTCGCGGACAAGCATTGGGGTATCGTTTCTGGCGGCTCATTTGGCGCCGGTCCTTCCGTTCCCAAACTGGCGTGGCTCTTCCGTGACCGAAAAAACGGCGTCCATCTGATCAACCTGGCCCAGGCGTTAGCGCCGAACGGGCAGCTTACAATTCCGCACAATTCTCTTCCGCACATCCCGCATTTGCGATGACTCTTGCTCGCCTCTCCGATTGACGATTCATGCCTTCTCGAAGAGTATGTCTCCCCTCGGGGTCAATTAAATTCACAACCAAGCTGCGGAGAGAAAATCCAATGAAAAATCAATCGATCAGCGCGTTCACCATCACTGTTCTCGCGGGTCTGCTTTCAACCGCGCCCGCTCGAGCCCAATGGACTCAATGGGGCGGGCCCAAGCGCGATTTCTCCTCTGACGCGAAGGGTCTGGCATCGGAGTGGCCCGAAGGGGGCCCCAGGAAAATCTGGTCACGCGAACTGGGCGAAGGGTATTCTTCGATTCTCGCCGACGGTGGCAAACTCTACACCATGTACCGCAAGGGCGATGACGAATTTGTGGTTGCCATGGACGCCGCCACCGGAAAAACGCTGTGGGAGCATAAATATAGTGCCCCCGTTCCTGCAGGAATGGAAGTCCAATTTGGCAAGGGTCCCAACGCCACGCCGACCATCCACCAAGGCCGCATCTACACGCTGGGAGTTTCCGGCATTCTGCACGCCCTCGATCTCTCCAACGGCAGCCTGGTTTGGATGCACGATCTGGCAAAGGAATACTCGGCGGCCACCCCGCACTTTGGCTACTCGTCGAGCCCGCTGGTTTACAAGGACTCGTTGATCGTCGGTGCGGGAGGCACAGGTACGGGGTTGCTCGCATTCAAGCTCTCCGATGGATCGCTGCTGTGGAAGAAGCATGATTTCGGCGGCGAAGAACATGGGGACTTGTATTCCTCGCCCATCGTCATCAACGTCGGTGGCGAGGATCAGGTGGTTCTGCTGGCCGGCAAGGAAGTTCTCGGCGTGGACCCCAAAACCGGCGAAAAACTTTGGAGCCATCCGCACGTTAACCAGTGGAAGACCAACATCTGCACGCCCATTTGGGGCAGCGATGGCATCCTCTATATCAGCTCCGGCGGTGAGGCTGGCAGCAAGGGACTCAAGCTGACCAAGGA
The DNA here is from genome assembly GCA_046715855.1 of Phycisphaerae bacterium. Lineage (GTDB taxonomy): Bacteria > Planctomycetota > Phycisphaerae > UBA1845 > UBA1845 > CAZAMB01. The sequence continues at coordinate 19,153 of JBKJYI010000099.1, read as the reverse complement.
CGCCGCTGCGACAAAGGTGGAAGAAGTCTGGGCGACCCGCAAAATGGCCGTTGGCCAGGGAACCTGCATCCGCCAGGGCGGGACCGTGTACGGGAGCAGCGGAGATACGCCGGCATTCATTACATCCTTGAATGTCGCCGACGGAAAGCTCGGCTGGCGCGAACGCGGCTTTGGCAAATCCACCATGGTCCACGCCGACGGCAAACTGATCATCCTCGACGAAGACGGCAACCTGGCACTGGCGACCCCGACTTCGGAGACATTGACGGTTCACTCCAAAGTGCAGTTGCTCAAGAAGCCGGCCTGGACCGCTCCCACAATCGTCGGCAAGACTCTCTACGTTCGCGACAAGGAATCGATCATGGCGCTCGATCTTGGTCAGGGCTAAGCACGGTTGCTTTGGCAACCTCAGCGCACCAATATCTGATTCAAACGGCACTTTGTACAAGTTCTTATGCCGCGCGCATGGACAGGGGTTTTTCCACGCGTTAATACCATGTGCGTCCAGTTGAGACCGCTCACGCTTATTGCCCGATGGGAGAATTCCATGATTTCTTTGTCTCGAATCAAAGCAATTCGGTTCTTCGCATTCGCCTTCGCGCTGGGCTCGTTCGTCCTGCCTGCATTTGCGCAATGGCCTCAATTCGGCGGGCCAAACCGCGATTTCAAGGTGGACTCCAAGGGCCTGGCCGACAAGTGGCCTGAGGGCGGACCGCGCAAGATCTGGGAGCGCGACCTGGGCGACGGCTACGCGACGATCGTCGCCGACGATGGATTGCTCTACACGATGTATCGCGCGGGCCAAGACGAATTCTCCCTCGCCCTTGATGCCAAGACCGGAAAAACCATCTGGGAACACAAGCATCCCTCTCCCTCCACCGAGGTGATGAACCAGTTCGGCCCCGGACCGCACACCACGCCGGTCGTGGACGGAATATTTGTCTACACCATCGGCACCAACGGCATGCTCAACGCCTTTGAGAAAAAAAGCGGCGATGTTCTCTGGTCGCACGATCTGGTCAAAGAATACAACGCCCATGTGCCCGACCGGGGCTACGGCGCGAGCCCGATGGTTTATAAAAACGCCTTGATCGTGATCGTCGATCGGCCTCGCGAGGACGAAGATGCCAAGCCCAAGGAGGGCGAGCCCAGGAAAAACACGGCCGGCGGAATCGCCGAGGCCCAGTCGATTGTCGCCTTCGATAAGAAAAGCGGCGACCTTCTTTGGTCCAGCCAGGATTTGCCTGTTGGCTACGCCTCGCCCATTCTTATCAAGTTCGACGGGCAGGATCAGTTGGTGTTCATGCTGCAAAAGGATTTCATCGCGCTGAATGCCGACACAGGCGAGCTGCTTTGGCGGCACGAGCTCAAGCCCGAAGGGGCCAACATCACTACTCCGGTTTTCGACGGCAAGGACACCTTCTTCGGCTCGTCCGCATATGACTCCGGCAGCCGCGCGGTCAAGCTGACCAAGAAGGACGGGAAGATCGTCCCCGAGGAGCTCTGGTATAGCCGCAAGATGCGCGTCCATCATGGAAATGCCATTCTCCTAGACGGGTATGTCTATGGGTCCAGCGGGGATTTCGGGCCGGCGTTCTTCATGGCCATTAATTTGAAGACCGGCGAGGTGGCCTGGCGCGAGCGCGGCTTCACCAAGGCCAATTGCGTGTACGCCGACGGCAAGCTCATCCTGCTCGATGAAGACGGGCAATTGGCCCTTCTCAAAGTCGATCCCAAGGGCATGCAGATTCTTTCCCAGGCGAAAGTCGCCGAGCGGTATGCGTGGGCGGCGCCGACGCTGGTGGACAAAACGTTGTACGTTCGCGATCGCAAGAAGATCATGGCCTTGGACCTCTCCGCAACTTCCGGGTGATACCTACGGTTTCAGATTGAAGCAGACGGCACGTTCGAGGTTGCGGGCGTAGATGCGGCCTCCAAGGAGGACGGGGGCGCTCCAGCAGCGGCCGTCGAGGATTTCGGCGGTTAGGGTAGGCTTGAAGTCTTCGGGTGTGGCCGGGGCGATTTGCAGCTGACCGCTTTCGGTCAGCAGAAGCAGGTGGCCCTCGGCGAGGATCACGGTGCCGTTGCGGACGCGGGGCTTCTTCCACTTTTCCTTGCCGGTGAGAAACTCGACGCATTTGAGGGCGTTCTGGTCGCTGGCGTAGAGGTGGCCTTCGTGGAGCAAAGCCGACTGGAACTTGTTGAGCAGGACGTCACTCCGCCAGACTTCCTGTGCCGCGATCTTGTCACCGCTTGAGGAAAGTTTGTAGAGAGCCGAGCCGGTTTTGTAACCCGACGTCAGAAACAGGTAGCCGTCGTGATAGATTGGCGCGGCCGCGTTGACCTCCCAATCCGTCTCCCATGTCGTGCGCCAAACCTCGCGGCCGGTTTTGGGTTCGACGATGAGCGCCGCGTTGCCGGTAAAGCCCGCGATGTACCGCTTGCCGTCGAATGTGAAGGGATAGGGGGTCGCGTAGCCCACGGGATCGCTGCCTGTTTTCCAGACTTCTTTACCAGTTTTGCGATCGAATGCCGCCAGGCCGCCGTCGCCCTTGCCGGCCGACACGATGGCGAGGTCGCCTTCGATCAATACCGAGCCGCTGTAGGCCCAGGTTGGGGCGTTGTTGAACTGCTTGTCCCACACTTTCTCGCCGGTCTTGGCGTCGGCGCAGAGCAGGCGGCCATTGGCGCCGAGGATGTAGACCAGGCCGTCGTGAACCGTGGGCGTTGCCCGGGTTCCGTCGCCGTGCTCGTTGCGGAATTCCTTTTCGATGGGCTTCTTCCAGATGATTTCGCCGGTGTCCGCATTGAGCGAGATCAGCCACTGCTGCTTGTCTTCCTGCCCGCAGGTGTAGACGCGGCCATCGACGATGGCCATGGAGCTGAAGGCCGAGCCAATGTGCCGCTCCCAGATTTTGGGCAGGGGTTTGTCGGTGGCCTTGAGGAAGCCGGTTTCGTCACTCTTGAGGTCGTAGTTTGGCCCGAGGAAGTGAGGCCAATTGGCTTTGGCAATCGCGGTCACAGCCAGGACGCAAACGGTAGCCGTTAGAACCTTGGTAGATTGAGTCATGGATTATCTCCGAAAAAGGCCTGCTCGTTCCAAAGCGAAAAGCTAACTTGTTGCCGGGCCGGTCGCAACTGAAGGGTGTGATCGCTAGTCGGGTTTCGGGATCCGGGTTTCGGGGATCCGGGTTCCGAGTGGCCCAGATTGACAATGGGTTTGCTTGGAAAAGTACAGGCTTGCGTGGTGGGTATCTGTTTGGTGCAGACAGGGTGTAGTTGGAAGCGGCACGGCCACCATGCAACGAGGCAAGAAGACCGAGGCGGCTAAAGCGGGGCTTGCAGATCGCTTTGTTCTTGCAGTTTTTGTTTTTTGCATGGATCGAACTGATTGTTGCGGTCCAGATGCTTGGCGAGCGCGCGGAAGTTTCCGGGATCGTATTCATCAACCTTTAGAACATGCGGGGCGCGCGGAATTGGACGTGGAATTGAGAACAAGGCCTGCGAATTAAAGTGGGCAACGAAATGGCGTGAATTCATTCCCCCATGTCGGATGAGACACCCGGCCTGGTCCCCCACGTGCTAAATCGGCTTGGCGGTTATTTCCCTATCGAAGCCCATCCCGCTGTCACGGCTCGCCCATGCTCTTTTGAAACTCCGCGAAATCTTTGAGGTTCACAGAACAATCGTTATTCAGGTCCGCCAACGGCCTACCATTGCCCCCGACTGGCACATCGAGCGACGTGTCGTCGCATACGTCCGGGACATTCAGAATTCCGTCGCCGTCAATATCTCGGTCGCAAATATCCGGCGTTTCGTCGCCGTCGAAATCGTCCCCTTCGCATTCAGCCTGAAACTCGAACGCCCCAATGTCTACCCGGGCCCCGACGATGCGCGGGTTGCCGTCGATGTCTACCGTTGGGTTGCTCGGGCTGGATGTGTAGGCGGGATCCCCCGCGTCAATGAAGGGAGAATTCGGCGACAAGTGGTAATCGCCATCGACCCAGACGTTGTTGACCAAGTCCCAGAAGCCGGGTTCAACGAAATAAGGGTTTGACGTGCCTGAGAATTGCGGTGTGGTCGAATTACTAATCGCACCGAGTGCATTATCCCAGAAAATGACATGCCGGATTGTACCGAGTCCGCTTTCGATGCCGTAGTTTTTATTGCCGGTGATCGTGCAGCTAATGAAATTCTTTGTTGAATTCACGACTCCAGTGTTTCGATTCCCGGCGACGACCGTGTTCTTTACCGTCCCACTTGGTCCGGTGTTCCCTTGGCCGAGGATGCCAACGTAACCGTTGCCGATTATGTAAGATTGCTCAATGTCGCCAGTATGCGGCCAACAGCATGCATAAACCTGCACGCCTGCGCTCGCATTACCGCGCACAACACATCGAACTAAGTCAATGGCCCCGCCTGCTATGCCAGGCCCTTCTCTGGTTGTTTCAACAATGGTGTCGCGGATTAAGCCGTCGCACTCTTGCAGCCCGGAAGTGCGATTGTTTTGGATGGTGGACCGTTCAATTGTTCCATCGCAATCACTAAGGCCGGCCCCGTTATTTCCACTTACCTCGCAATCTTCGATGGTGCCGTCGGCTTGGAATACGCCCGCGCCGCTATTGTCCCTAATCACGCACCGCCGAATTACTGCCTTTGAACTATGCGCGTCGATGCCAATAGTTCCGCCCGTCACGGTGAACCCGTCAATCACCGTGTTTACTTGGTCCTCACCGCCCGAGAAGGTGACGACGGACCCCAGCCCGCCCGCGTTGATGATGGTTGCGGCCACGACAGCGGGATCATTGGGATTCGAGCTTTGGACGGTAATCACCTTGCCGCCGAAGCTGATGGCCTCAAAGTATTCACCCGGCGCAACGATGATCGAGTCGAATGGTGCCGCCTTCGCGATGGCAATTTGTATTGTCGGTGCCTCACCCGGAACGTGAATTGTGTCGGCGACAGACTCGGCACAAAGAACGGCTAACGCCGCAATGCAAACGGCTCGGCTCATTGTGTGCTCCTAAAAAGGGTGTAAACGCAGAAGCTATCGTAGCGGTTTTGCGAACCAAATTGCAAGTCGGTTAGCTGGCGGGTTGCCCATCCATTGGGCAGGCATTTGGCGGGATCGCGTTGTTGATTGAGGTCAAGAAGTTGTGCGACCCCCTCAGGGTCGGCCATTCGTGGGGTTCGTCTACCGGGGGTGGCGCTGCGCTTACCCCCGGCTACTGTCGGTGACCCCTTCGGGGTCAAAAAAAGTACGGCAACGACTGTCCGTGAAATCTCGATGGGGTTGTCCGCGCGAACTGAAGTTCGCGGCTCGCTGCTTCAAGCCAGCTAGGTGACGACGGCGAGGGCTTCGGCGGTCAGTCCTTCGGCATGGGTTTGCTGAAGCGGCATTTGGAGTGATTGCTGCGGTCCCATACAGGTTCCGACTTGGCATTCATGGGCCTTCCTGCGGTAGTCTATGGGCGTGAAACTGCTGTCGTTTGAGACATTCAAGCTCGGGGTGGACAACCTGCGGCTGCACAAGCTGCGGTCGTTGCTTACGTCGCTGGGCATTATTTTTGGCGTGGCGGCGGTGATCTGCATGCTTTCGATTTCCGAGGGCGCGTCGGCCGACGAGATGCGCATGATCCAGCTGCTGGGCACGCAGAATATCATTATCAACTCGGTCAAGCCGCCGCAGAACAATCAATCGTCGTCGAGCAGCAACAGCTTTCTTCTGCAATACGGCATCACCCGCGCCGACCTCGATATGCTCAAGGCCACCATCCCGCACGTGGAGCACGTGGTGCCGCTCAAGATTGTGTCGTATCGCGTGCGGCATGGCGATCAGCAGCATAACTTCGAAGTTGTCGGCACCGGCCCGGAGTTTTTCGACGTGGTCAACATCAAGGTCGCACAGGGTCGGGCCCTCACGCATCAGGACGTGATCGAGCGGACCAACGTCTGCGTGATCGGCAGTTCCGTACGGTCGAAGCTATTTCCGCTCAAGGACCCGCTGGGTGAAACGATCCTGGCTGAGCGCTTCCCCAGCGGCGTGCCCTTCACGGTGGTGGGGATTTTGGAAGAAGTGAAGACCGCGGGGGCGCCGGCGCGCGGTGTCGAAGAGCGCGATCTCAACAGTGAGATTCTGGTGCCGTTCGAGACGGCCATTTCGCAATTCGGCGAGACGACGCGGCGCATGGGCGCGGGCTCGCGCGAGCTGACCAAGATGCAATACTCAGGCCTGTACGTGCACATCGATGAGATTGATCACGTGCTGCCGGTTTCGAAAATGGTCGAACGCGTCCTGGAGTACAATCACAGCAACCTTGACTATGAAGTGAAGGTGCCGTTGGCCCGGCTGGAGTTGGCCAAGAAAAAGAAGCGCAACAACCAGCTCACACTGGGCTTTATCGCGGGCATCTCGCTGCTGGTGGGCGGCATCGGCATTATGAACATCATGCTGGCCACGGTTACGGAGCGCACGCGCGAGATCGGCATTCGCCGGGCGCTGGGGGCCAAGCGGCGGCACATCACTTTGCAATTCCTTGTTGAAACCGTCGTACTTTCGACTGCGGGCGGGATCATTGGCGTACTGCTGGGAATTGGGGGGGCGCATGTGGTGAGCCAGTTCGCGGACTGGGAAAGGATTGTTCGGGGGTGGTCGGTGGCCATCAGTTTTGGCCTGTCGGTCATGGTGGGTATTTTCTTCGGCATGTACCCGGCGATGTCGGCAGCGCGGCTCGATCCGATTGATGCGCTGCGGTATGAGTGATGGGAAGGCAACCAGGCAACCAGGCAACCAGGCAACGAGGCAACGAGGCAATAAGGCAGCTAGGCAAAAAAAGGCAGCGAACACAACGGGCGAGAATTTAAAGTCGATATGCCCGGCATGAATGCCGGGCTCGGGCATTGTCCACTTACGGGGATCATTCATTTTTCGGTTGGGTGGGTCCTCCATGGCGGCGCTGCGCTTGGCCATGGCACCTGAGATTCTTCGCTTCGCTCAGAATGACGCTTCGCTCAGAATGACAAAACTTGACCGCATTATTCCCTACCGGCTCGGCAGGAGCCTCGCCCTCCCATCTAACCAAACGATCGCGGCGCTTTTTTCGAATCTCCGGGCATGAATGCCGGGGCTCGAGCACCGGAGCGGCGATGTTCAAGCGGTGGAGGTGGAGTCGTGTTCGATGAAGGCTTCGGGGAGGTAGTCCATGATGTCGAGGGCGGTCATGGCGTGGCGGCCTAATTCTTCGGCGGCGAAGTCGCCGGCCAGGCCGTGGAGGTAGACGCCCAGGACGGCGGCTTCGAAGGGCGGCATGTGCTGGCCGATCAGGGCGGCGATGATGCCGGTGAGCACATCACCGGCGCCGGCCGTGGCCATGCCGGGATTGCCTGTTTCATTGGTGTAGATTCGGTCGCCGTTGGTGACGACGGTGTTGTGGCCTTTGAGGACGACGGTGCAGCCGGTGGCTTGCACGAGGGCGTATGCGGCGGCGCGGCGGGACTGCGGCGTGGTGTCGATCGTTTTGGTGATGGCGAAGGAGTCGAGCAGGCGGCGGGCCTCGCCGGAGTGCGGCGTGAGCACGACGCGGTGGGCGTCGCGGATAGGCCAGGGCGGCGGCGTATTTTCGATTTGCGATTGTCGATTGTCGATTGGGTGGGAGTCGGGATCCGCCGCTCCGCGCAAAGTGAAGTTCGCGGCTCGCCCAGACTCAGCGAGCATGTTGAGGGCGTCGGCGTCGACGACGCAGGGGCCGGCGAAGGTGTCGAGCAATTGAATGATGGTTTGGGCGGAGAGCGTTCGCCCCAAGCCAGGACCCACAGCAAGCACATTGGCAGCATAGTCGGATGCACATCGAATGATGTCCTGCGGAGAGTGTGGGAGCGTGCGAGCCGTGGCACAAGGGGCGAGGACGCAGACGGATTCGCGGAGTTCGGCGGGGACGAGCATCTGGACCAGGCCGGCGCCGGCGCGGAATGCGGCGTTGGCGGCGAGGGCGGGGGCGCCGATCATGAGCGTGTCGGAATTCGAGCCTCCGATGATGAGCAGGCGGCCCATGTCGCCCTTGTGCGCCTCGCGGCTGCGTTCGGGGAGGGGGGCGATTTCGTGGGTGACGATGAGTTCAGGCTTTGTTATGTGGTGATTTGGTGAAGTGGTGATTTGGCGATGTATAGCAACGCACGACTGTGTCCTTTAGGCCGTAGCCACTCGGCACTAAATAGCATAAGGATACATCACCATATCACCAAGTCGCCACATCCGCGCCCGATTTGCAGGCTTAATTCACCATGTTCTTGCGGCGGTTGATGAGCGCGGCCGCGAAGCCTGCGCCGAAGCCATTGTCGATGTTTACCACGGTGACGCCGGATGCGCAGCTGTTGAGCATGGCGAGCAGGGCGGCCACGCCGCCGAAGCTTGCGCCGTAGCCGACGCTGGTGGGGACGGCAATGACCGGGCAATCGACCAGGCCTCCGACTACGCTGGGGAGCGCGCCCTCCATTCCGGCGACGACTATGGCCACGCTGGCTTGCTGCAGTGCTGCGGAGTGGGCGAGCAGGCGGTGGATTCCTGCGACACCCACGTCGTAGATGGCTTGCGTGTTTTGATCCATCATTTCGGCGGTGATGCGGGCTTCCTCGGCGACGGGCATGTCGCTGGTTCCACCGGAGACGATGGCGATGGTGCCGGAGCTGGGCTGTTTTTCCCGTTGCCGCAAGGTGATGAGGCCCGCGCGTTCGTGAAATTCGGCGCCTGGGTATTTGGCGGCGACGGCGCGCTGAACGTCTCGATTGGCGCGGGTGGCGAGCACGTTGACGCCGGATTGGGCACAGCGATCAAAAATGGCTGCGACCTGCTCTGCGGTTTTTCCGCTGCAAAAGATCACTTCGGGGAAACCGCAACGGATCGAACGGTGATGGTCGATCTTGGCGAAGCCGAGGTCCTCGAAGGGCAGGCGGCGAAGGTGTGCGATGGCGTCGTCGATGGATTGGCGGCCGGTGCGGACCGACTCGAGGAGTTCGCGAAGGGCAGGTTCTGTCACGGATATGAGTTTAAGATGGGGGGCGCGAAAAACAAACGGGCTGCGCTTGGCCATGGCACCCGAGATTCTTCGCTGCGCTCAGAATGACAGGGCGAAGCTCTGTTTTTACGCTACATTGCTTCGGCTTGGGCTTCGGCTTCTGGTTCGGCTTTGCGCTAGGGTTGCGGCTGCGTTGCGGGCTCTTTCTTTGGTCCGGGGTTGGCTTTCCAGTCCGCATCGGCTTTTTCGATCAGCGATTTGGAGTCGGCATCGAAAGCGGCTTTGGCCTTGGGGTCGAAAAAGAGATACGTCTTGCCGTCTACTACGGAGAAGTTCGCGGGGTCGGCCGGGAAGCGTTTGCCGCGTGAGACGCCCTCGGCGCAAAAAGTCCCGTATTGCGGCAGGAATCGCTCCGGGTTCTTTTCGAACGCGTCGGCGGCTTCCTGCGAGTGAAAGTGATAGACGAGTCCCCGGAAAACCTTGGTGAATTTCGGATCGCCCTTGACGGCCTTGTTTTCGAGTTGGTAGGCGGGGAGGCTGAAGCCCGAGTAAGAGGGAATGGCGTAGAGCTGATTGGCCTTAGCGATGTAGGCAGGCGGGTCGCGGTCGAAAGCGTTGCGTGCGCGGAGCGAGGAGTAGAGGTAGAGCTTTCCGTCGATGACGTAAAAGACGGTGGGGTCGGAAGGGAGGCGGTTGCCGTAAATTCCGCCGAGTGCAGTGGTGCAGAGCTCGCCGTATTGGGCGGCGTATTTTCCGGGATTGGCTTCGAACGTTTTCTTGGCGTCCGGCGAGGAGCAGTGGTAGACCCAGCCCTGGTAGGTGGCGGAGTTTGCGGGGTCGCCTTTGACGGCCTTGGACTCGGTTTGATAGGCAACAGGGCAGTGGCCGCTCAGGGCGACGTGCGGTTGCGTTTTGGATGACTCTTCGACGGCTCGAAGGGCTGGGGGTACGGCGAGCAAAACAATCGCGGTGATGATAATCCACTTTTGCGAGGTAGGGAAGGAATTCACGGTGTTGTCTCCTGCTTGCAGCATTTTTCCATGGCGGCGCTGCGCTTGGCCATGGCACCCTTGCGGCGAATACACCCGGCATAAATGCCGGGGCTCGAGTTCGAGACACCCCGGCATAAATGCCGGGCTCGGGTTCAGTTAAATGCGTCCGGCATAAAGGCCGGGACTCGGGCTTCGTTAGTTGTTTCCGCTTTCGGGGTGGGAGTCAAGTGTGCGGGTGGGCAGGGAGGTCTGACCGGCGAGCAAACTCCGCAGGTGATGGCGTAAAAACGAGACCTGGGTCCAGCCGGTGTGCCCGCCGCGATGGCCGTATCGGCGAAAATCTTCGCACCATTCGACGAGACGGATTCGCTTGTACGCCTGCCGGTCGGGGGGCGAAAGATCGACCGGCATCTGGAATCCGATCAAGCCCGCGGAGCGAACGCGGCGGCGATCCATGGTCCCGAAGATTCGGGTAGCGGCCCCGAGCAGCCAAGTATCCCTGCAGCTCATCATCACATAGGCGCGCTGTACGCTGCGGAGCGCGGGGCCCAGGTTATAGGTCGGGGAAATTGCCGGTGCGAGAAGGACGAATGTTTCAATGGGTACGCGGCCCTTGAGAAGTTCGAGAGCGAAGACGGCGACGGCGGTTCCCCCGCTGTAGGCGACGATATGCAATTTCGCCTCGGGCTGGTCGCGGTGAAGGGCCAGCAGCCTGTCGGCGAGGAGCGCGGCGCTGCGCTGGTTGCGCGAGCGCCACATGAGGTCCACGAGCATGAGCCCGGGTACGGGTGTCTGCCAGCGAAACCATGTCGAGCTGATCGGGTGGTCGGTTTCGCGAAGGACTTTGCGGGCGAGGAGGGGGATAAACTGAAAACCGCCCACGCCGTCGAGGAACATGACGATTTCACGCTCGCCGGGACGGGTGAATTCGGGCAGTCCATGCCCGATGATTTCGCGCAGGTAAGCACGCAGCACCGAGACGCGATCGAAGATGACGCCCATAGTTTCAATCACCAGGTGAGGACATCGCATAGCGGACGAGCTTGACCCCCCTTAATCCCCCCTTATCAAGGGGGAGACGGAGCGTTGCCGAGGCGAACGTAGATTTCCGAGCGTTTTAACGTTTCGAGGTATTGCACGTCACATAGTCCGCTCTCGAATCGGCATACGACCGTCATGCGGCACCAGGAGCATGGCGAGAAGGTGCCCAGTCGATAGGGGCGAATGGGCACGAGGCCATCGAGAATTCCATCGGCGAGTTCGCCCATGCGGCGGCGGGTGTGCTGGAGCATGGAATCGAACGATTGCTGTGCGACAGCGTCATTTTCATCAGGTCGGCCTAGCTCGCCGTCTTTCTTGCGGTAAATGGAGTAGTATTCCGACCAACTACTCAGTGCGGAATCGATTTTGAGTTTTTCGAGGTGTTTTTCGCTAAGCAGGCCCCGAGGGCGGAAAGTGCCCTGCTGCGCGGTGTTGCGATTGTTGGCGCATGCGGGGTGATGAACCGTTTCGTAATGTGATCCAAGGCTTAAGTAGAGTGCGCCGGCGGGTTGAATCGGCCGCCCGGCCAGGGTCTCACCATGTTCGGCCAGTACCAGGAGGTAGGCGAGCAATTGTAGAGAAAGGCCGTGGTAGGCGCGAGAATATTCAAGTTTCTTGTCGCGAGTTTCCTTGTAATCCACCACGACGCCGAGAAGCTCGTCGGCGGCTTCAACGAGATCGACGCGGTCGATGAAGCCGCGCAAGTGCACGGTTCGGCCTTTGGGGGTCGTGATGTTGAGAGGGGGCAGCCCGTTGAGTTCGGGCTCTCCTCCGAAGGCCAGTTCGGCACGTTTTGGCCGCAGCGCGCCGGAAGCCAACCTGCGCTGTTGAGCGTGAAGGATTCGAGCGAGCCGGGTGGCGGAGCGGCGAAGCAGGTAGGCATCGCGGGCCGTGGAGAGGCCGTCCGCGGTTTTCAGGCGGTCGGCGGCGCGCTCGCAGCTGGTGCGGAGGACTCCGATCAGTTCGTCGCCGCCAAGCTGAGCGAATCCGAGGTTGCGAGCGGCCATGTCGTTGGCGAGCTCTTCCATGATGGTGTGATGGACCTTGCCGACGTCCACGTCTGCGAGCGGTGCTTCGGCGCGCTCGGTCAGGCGGAGCATTTTTTCGGAGAAGAACTTGAACGGGCAGGTCGCGTAGGTCTCCAGCGAGGAGACGCTGGTGCCCAGCGGATCCTGAAAATGCTGGGAAACAAGCGATTTTGAAATCTCAGCCGGGAGGGGATCGGCGAGCGAGGAGAAGGCGAGCCGCGCCAGGGGATCCGCGTTGAGATCGGCGCGAGTTTGATTGTAAAGCTGATTCCAGCGAGAACGAACCGGGAGTTGATCGTCGGCCAATGGGGGGCGTGTGCGAAATTCGGTGGTGAGCCTGCGGCGCAGGTCGGCGGCGGTGTGCAGGTCCCAAAGGGACCGGTCGCGGGCAGGATCGGCGACCTTCTCCATCACCAGTCCAGGACATGCGGCGAGCAGGTCTTTCACGAAAGGCGACGGGCGAAGTGCCGCGTTCCTGGCATCAGCGCTGGCGCAGGTGATGACCAATTGGCGGCTGGCGCGGGTCAGTGCGATGTAGACCAGCATGGCTTCGTTCAAGAGTCGCTGCCGAGTGGGCAAGCCAACTCGAATACCGGCATCCAGCAGCTGCCTTCGATCGTCGTCGTTGAGGATTGAATCTTCTTCGAGTCGGGCGGGAAAGATACCGTCATTGAATCCCAGGAGGATTGCGGCCTGAATGTCGGGATGCCGGGTGCGCTCGATGGAGCCGACCAATACCTGATCGACGGTGGGTGGAACGAGAGCGAGGGTAAGGCTGCTGAGACCCGCGTCGATGACTTGAGCGAGTTCGTCCTTGTCGAGGACGCGTTCGCCAAAAGCGATGGTCAGCGAGTCAAGGAATTTCTCGATATCAGACCAGATTTGCTGGTGTTCGCCGGCCTGGTCCAAATCGCCCTGATCTTGGGCCTGCGCGCTCCATTCTGAAATCGTCTGTGGTACGCCGAGGTGCTCCAACCAGGAGCGGAGGGCCTGCGACCATTGGATTCCGCTGTGGCGACCGGGCTGACCCGCGAAGTCGTACCAGGGAGACAGTGCAGCCAAGACCGCCATTCGGGCCTGGTTGATCCGGGCTAGTAACTCGATTTGCCACGGTTGAGGAGACTTGGGCGGATTCGATTGCGTGGCTATTCTCTGATGAGACCAGTCCCCTGAATTCCAGCGTTCCCATCCTTCGATCCCGTGAGCGAGCAAGTAGTTTTCGAGTTCGTCGGCGGCTTCGGGATGGAGAGGCAGGAGTCCCGTCTTGAGCAACAGGCGAGTCAGCTTCAATGTGAGCCCTTCGACGGGCAACCTGGCGCCGACTCGCAGAAGCTCGACCAGCGGGTGGTGGGTCACTGGGCGGCGCTGATCGATAAAGCAGGCGATGGCGCGGTCTTCCAGGGCCGACCGCACCATGTCGTAATAGGGTTCGAGGTCGCGGACGATAATGGCGATGTCGCGATAGCGGTAACGAGGCGGATCGCCGCGGGTCCAATCGCAAATGAGCGACACTGCGTATTCGACTTCGGCGCGCCGCGAGGGAAGCTCGACGAGCGAAATATTTTCAGGCGGTTTCGTTTGTTGTGGTGGAACAGGTGACGAGCTTGCGCTGATGCTAAAGAGCGATTGTTCAAGGGATTCCAGAACGGGGGAGCACTTGAATCGCGGAGCAGTTTTGGGTTGCAGAACCCAGGGGTCTTCTAGGGGAAGTCCTGCACTTCGGAAGAGTTCGCTTAATTCATGGAGCGTGCGGGCGGTGTGGGCGAAGAGCGATCGCATGGATGGCGTGGAAGCATTTTTTACATGCGAGGGGTCAAGCAGGACGGCAATGTCGGTGTGCCGGACGTGGCGGACGAGTTCGACCAGCGTGGCGGCTTCCTCGCCGCTGAACGAAGCGAAGCCGTCCACCCACAGCTCGGCGCCGCGAAGCCAGTCGCAACTCGAGAGGCGCGACCGGGCTTCACGCAGATTCTGAGACGGATCGGTCAGCGCCGTGCCGAGAAACTGCAGGTAGGCCGCGTACAGGATTTGCAAGTCGTGGAATTTGGCCGACGTGCGGCCGTCACTGGCGCGGGCGCGGTCGGACCATTCCAATGTGAGTGCGTCGGGGGAGACGCCTTCCTGAATGAACTCGGAGATGGTTGCGGCCAGGCGGTCCAGGAATCCGGCATGCCGTTGAACCCGCTGGTAATAATGCAGTCGTGGAGCGTGTTGAGCGGCGAGGTGCCGCAGGACCATGATGCGGGCTGCTTCCGAAAGCGTGTCGGCTGTGGAGGCGGCGCCGGACTCAAGCAGGCGGGCGGCGAGCCGCTGAAACGAGAAAACTTCGGCGCGGTGCGACGCGGGGATTACCGGTTCAGCAGGGTCGCTGGGGAGCAGGATGGCCCGCTCCATTTGCTGGCTGGCCTGCTCGGGCACCAGCAGAATCAGCTGGTGACCGTCCACGGGGTTTTCGCGGAGTCGTTGGCGAATGGCTTGCAGGCAGTAGTGCGTCTTGCCAGTGCCGGCTCTGCCGATGATGAAGCGGACACCCATATCGCCGAATCATACTCGATTTATGGCGTGGAGGGTTGCTTTGAGTTTGCGTGATTCTGTAGAGCGGCGGCGAGGGCATGCTGGATTTCGGCATCGTCTGGTCGAAGGTTCGCCGCGATTTGGAAATGTGCGAGAGCTTGGCTCGATTTTCCCTGGCCGGCAAGGAGGCGCGCAAGGTTGAAGTGTCCGTCGGCGAAGCTGGGCATGAGTTGGATCGCAGTGCGGAGTTCAGCAACGGCTTCGTCGGTGCGGCCCAGTGCCGCGAGGGCGACGGCCAGGTTCCCGCGAACTGTGTAGGCATGAGGGGCCCGGCGGGTGGCTTCGGTGAGCTGGGCAACGGCGTCGAGGTATCGTCCCGCATCGATCAAAGTGGCGCCGAGACCGGCGCGCGAAGGGTAATAGTCCGGACGGATTTCGATGGCTTTCGAATAGGCATTTATGGCATCCTGGTATCGGCCGCTGGAGTGCATGGCCCGGGCCCAATTGTCATAGAGGATGTGGGAGCCCGGATTTCGAACGATGCCTTCCTGATGAATTCGTTTTGCTTCGTCAATGCGTTGCTCGCGCACCAATTCTTCGACGAGCGCGCCGCGGAGCAATTCATCCCCAGGACGCACCTCCAAGTCCGATGACAGAATCGTGGTCGCCCTCAGGTATTGCGAGTTGCGAACAAACGTCCTTGCGCCCAAAGCGCTGATGACGACCACAGACAAGCCGACAGCGGCCGCGTGGGCAATCGCAGGTCGAGCTGGTCGTTCGGATTCAAAGAAACGTAACAGCCTCGCCGCAGCGAAAGCGATAAGAGTGATAATGCCTGCCAGGGGA
Source organism: Phycisphaerae bacterium (assembly GCA_046715855.1). Taxonomy (GTDB): domain Bacteria; phylum Planctomycetota; class Phycisphaerae; order UBA1845; family UBA1845; genus CAZAMB01. The sequence goes on along the minus strand of JBKJYI010000099.1, from coordinate 3,721 downwards.
AGGTACATTCGCCGCTCCGCAGCCGGTTCGGTAACAATTGGCACGAAGGAAGAGCTGGGGGCTAGAATGAGAAAACACCACAGTCCACAATATCCCCACCATTTTTTTTTGCACGTTCCAGCGATCGAAACGCCAAGCAAGAAGAGAATCACGAATCCCGGTGCGATGGCTGGACCCCATTGCCGGAGAACAGGCCAGTCCGAATAGGAGATGGATTGCGGAAAAGGCCAAAAGCAAAGTCGAAGATAGTGCAGCAAGACCTGAGACTGCGTCCTCAGATAATCCAACGCGGAAACTCCCAGTCCAAATCCAATCGTGCCGGATCGAGGTGATTGACTGAGAAGAACGGCTGGAAGAGCCCATGTACAACAAAGGGCTGCATAGAAAGCTCTTCTGCGCCGCAGTGCGTCAGCCCAGGATCGGGTGACAAAAATGACATCATACAAAAAGACAAGCAATGGAGCGGTCACGACAATTTCCTTGGTCAGCATTCCCAGTGCGCAGCTCACAATGGAAAGGCAGCGCCACAAAAGAGAGTGATGTGCTTCCCAAGAAAGTATCGCACAGTAAAGAGTGAGCAGAAACAACATTCCGGCCAGAGATTCGATCCGCTGGATTGTGTATGTGACACTCTCCGTCTGGAGGGGATGAATCGCCCAAATCAAGGAGATCAGCCCTGCCGCTGCGGTGGCCTCGTAGGCGTTTTGAAGGACACGCAGGGCGGTGCGTCGGACAATGCCGAACAAGAGAAACGAGGCAAAAAGGTGAATCAGGATATTGACGAAATGGAATCCACGAGCCTTGTGTCCTTCGAAGGCAAAGTTGGCGGCGAATGTCAGGCAGGCGAAAGGGCGTCCCGCCAGCCCTGAGTTCTGGGAAGCCGTGATGGTGTTCCAGCACCCCAGCGGGCTCTGAGCGTCCAGGTTATGGACCAATTCAGGCACGTCATCGAAAATAAAGGGAGCCGAAAGCGTACTCCCGTAAAGAGTCAAAGTAGCCAATGGAATGGCAAGCAAAATCCGCCTTGGGGATGCAAGACCAAGCCAATGCTGTGCGGTCTCCCGGCGGGAACTCTTCACGTTTTTCTTCGGGACGCTCATTCGATCAATTGTTTCCACAGAGGAAAGTAGTCATGGAGCAAAATCGCGCGGCTCAAGGCGCTGGAGATGCAACCGTGCGCTCTCGATATCGGGATTTAAGCGGATAATCGCGCGATATTCCACGATTGTTCCCGAAATATCGCCACATTTCTCCAGAGTCTCCGCCAGCGAAGTCCGAATGGCAACATCATTCGGAGCCAAGTGAACCGCATTGTTCAACTTCGAGCGGGCTTCCTGACACTGACCCGTCTTTGAAAGAACAGTGCCGAGGTTGAAATGTGCGTCGACTAAGGTGGGATCAAGTTCGATCGCTGTCCGAAAGGAAGAGATCGCTTCGTCGGTTCGATGGAGGGAGGCCAGGGCGACGCCCAGGTTGTTAAACGCTCCGGAGTATGCGGGCGCCTTCTGCAAGCCAGCGCTGAGATTCTTGACAGCGTCCCACGCACGTCCCTGTCGCAGAAGGAGTTGGCCGAGGCGCCTTTGAGCGCGATCGTTTGCAGGATTGATTTGCAGCACGGTTTCGAATTCCCTGATTGCCGTCTCGACCTCACCAGATAAAGCCAGACATTCCCCCCAATTGTGGTGCATCGATTCTGAGGTGGGATTCAAGCGGATGCCCTCCTCATACAAGGAACGGGCCCGTTCCATCTGTCCCCTTGTGGCCAGGTCCTGCATCAATGCGCCGCGGGCTAGTTCATCAGCCGGGCGGGCTTGCAACGTCGCGCTCAAGATGCGCTCGATTGATTGAAACTGACGATTGCGATTTATGGTAGCGATGGAAGCACCCATTGTGATGATGGCTACCACTGCGGCAAGAGCCGGCCGGGTCCATAGAAAGCCTGGGCGGGCCCGGAGGATCGCGTTATGCATCCACATGCCGAATCCAACAATGACAACGACTATGGATAGCAATGGCAAGTACATTCGTCGTTCGGCTGCTATTTCCGTGATGATCGGCACGAAGCTCGAAGTGGGTGCAAGAAGGAGGAAGAACCAAGCTCCCGCAAATCCGGGCCACCTACGTCGAAAGACCGCCCAAGCGGTTAGGGCGATCAGCGCAAGAATGAAAATGCCGCTCGGGGCACTTTGCACCCAGGAATGTTCCATTGGCCAGTCTGCGTAGGAAATGGACAATGGATGGGGCCAAAACGCCAGTCGAATGTAATGAACCAGGACGCCGGCTTGGGTGCGCAAATAGTCCCACGGAGACATTCCCAGGCCAAATCCCACCGTCGCAGCGCGCGGGCCAAAAGATGTAAGAAAAGCAAAAACAGACCAGGTGGCGCCTAAGCCGGCATAAAAAGCGGCGCGGCGACGAAGAGCCGCGGAAGGTGAAGCGTATAGAAATATGATATCATAAACCAGAACTGCAATGGGAATCGCGGCGACTTGCTCTTTGGCAAGCTGCCCGGTGGCGGTTGCGGCCACGGCTGCGACATACCACGGCCATCGTTGCGAACTCCAGGCACGAATGCTGAAATACATCGTCAGAAGACAGAACATTCCCGCCAATAATTCCGTACGCTGCGATACATAGTCGACTGTTTCGGTCAGCAGGGGATGAACTCCCCACAGGATCGAAGCCAGGGCGGCAGTGCGGGCGGCTGTCGGTTCACGAAATCGGCCCTGCCAATAGGGCAAGAGCAAGGTCCGACGGATAATCATGTAGACCAGTTGCATACAGACTAGATGGATTGCGACGTTGACCGCATGGTAGCCCCAGATGTTGAGCCCATGGATTGCATAATTGACCGCCAGGGTGAACCACATAAGCGGCCGGCCAGCAATGGGCGAATTAAGAGAAATGGCAATCGTATTCCATCCGCCGCCCCAATGGCGGATGTCCGGATTTTCCACGATGCCTGGCAAGTCGTCTATGATGAAGGGTCCCGTAAGGCTATTTGCGTAGACCGAGAGGCCGGCCGCCAGGAGAAGGAATGGTATCGCCTTGGAGTGAAGACTAAATCGCAAAGAGTGCTTCCACGAAGACGGCCGGGTCGAAGGGTTCGATGTCGGCGGGGGTTTCGCCCAGACCAACGAACTTCACGGGTACGTTGAGCTGATCGCGAATTCCCACCACGACGCCGCCGCGGGCGCTGCCGTCGAGCTTGGCGAGGACGATGCCGGTGACGGAGACGTGCTGGGCGAACTGCCGGGCTTGGACGAGAGCGTTCTGGCCGATGGTGGCGTCGAGGACGAGGAGGACTTCGTGCGGGGCCCCGGGAATTTTGCGTTCGACGACTTTCTGGATTTTGCCGAGTTCGCGCATCAGATTGTCCTGGGTGTGCAGGCGGCCCGCTGTGTCGATGAGCAGGATGTCGGCTTTGCGGGCGACGGCGGCTTCGCAGGCGTCGTAGGCCACGGCGCCGGGGTCGGCTCCCTGGTCGTGCTTGACGATCTGAACCCCGATTCGCTCGGACCAGACGCTGAGCTGCTCGACGGCGGCGGCCCGAAAAGTATCGCAGGCGCCGAGAATCACCTTTTTGCCTTGCTTGGTGAAGTAGTAGGCGAGCTTGGCGACGCTGGTGGTTTTGCCGGAGCCATTGATTCCGGTGACGAGTATGACGGTTGGGCCGGAGGGGGGGAAATTGATTTGCCGTTCTTCGGGGGCCCGGGGGCCG
>JBKJYI010000098.1:0-5612 GCA_046715855.1 Phycisphaerae bacterium | reverse complement strand
CTTAACCAGCCGGTCATAGTATTCCAGATCGGCGACTTCGGCCGGAGCTGGTTTGTATCCGCTCTGGACCGGCGCTATTCCCATCCACGGTTCGGCCATCGTGTCCACCAGCCAGTTCACGATTTTTTGGACATTCTCGTCGGCATAATCCTTCCGTAGCTTGGTGATGGCTGTTTCCTTAGCCTGCTCCCACGCGACGTAAGGAGGCGCGGCCAGTCCCTCCGGGGCGGCGGCCAGCTCTTCGGGCTTGCGCCGGAATGCGGGGTCTTTTTCGCGATTCTCTTCGTAGTAGGACTTGGCTTTTCGCTCCTCGTTGGGCACCTTCAACTTTGAGGCAATCGCATCGCGATTGACTTTGATGTATTGCACTTTGATGCTCGGCTTGCGGTAGTATCCGAATTGCATGCCCGGGCCGCGCTCGCGATCGCGATACTTATCGAATTGCGCCTTGATCTCCGCCTCAGTGAAGCTGGCATCCTTATCTACGAAGGCCTCGGCCGGCAAAAGCACCGCGCGAATCTTCGCCCGCTCCATCGAATTGCGGGCGGCACTGATGACTTCGGCTTCGCTGGGAGTGGAGGCTGCTGCCATGGACACTGCCGCTTGCCGGATGGCATGGAGCTTGGCCAGCGCATTTACCACGACATCGGGTTTGACTCGCTGGTTGTGGGCTACGATTCGCACCTGATCCATCATGCCGTCAAAGGCAGGGTTGGTGCGAATGGCTGCGTCGTCGGCGGCGATGCCCAGCTTTTCGGCCTCGCGCGAGAGAAGCACCCAGTCCACCGTGGTCAGCGGGTCGGCGCTGCTGAAAAGTGGGTTCTGCCAATTCTGTCCCATCGACGCCAGCAGGTCGGTCTCAACGGTGGCAGCACGCTGATCCTGCTGAGAGATTGACCCAAGATTGGATTTGGCGATTTCGACGTTGGGATCTGGCCGGAGGAGACCCTCCAATGCACTGCCGCCAATAAACACGATCATCAGCAAGGCCATAAAAACGGCCAGAAGCTGCTTATTGTACTTGCGAAAGAATTTCATCATGTGTTTATAACTCCTTGCGCCGACGTGGATTACAACTACCCAAGTGAGCGGCCAGGGGGCATTATAATTCATTGCATGCTTTTGGTCTACTAGCCTCGCGCGGGCATGGAAACTCCACGAGAAACTCCACGCCTCAAAGCTGGCCTTGGAACTTGTATGGTGGCTCGGAACAAAAAGGGCCACTGCGTGTTTCAGTTTCCCTCGGTTTTTTGCTGGTATAATGAAGCCCTCTTGGTAGAATGGCCTGCTCAGCGTTCACCCTCATTCAGTTTGTGGAGGATTACCAATGCATAACATGCATCGCAGCGCTTTGGTTTTAACTTGCGCAGTTGCCTTCACTTCGATTCCCGGTTCGTCGCAGCCTGCGGGTGCCGCAGAACCGTCGCGCAATCGTCAGGCAGTCAGTGGGCCCACGCACACGATGAATGAGGCGCTGGCCGCCGGAGCGACCACGATAATTAGCCTACAGCCTGTGCCGCCCAAGACCGTCCCCGCCAGCAATTACCCCATAGGCACAGTCATTATGAACGAAACCATCTACCTGGGTTCCGTTCCGGCTCGCGTCTGGCTCGAAGGCCGTGTGACCGGATGGGCGCCTGATGTACCGTTTTGCGTGCAAACCGGAATCGATGCCGAAGACCTCGACGGGGACGGGGGCGGCTATCGCGGCGACAGGGCAGACTGCAACGGCGCTCCAGTCGTCGGAGCCGGCGACTTGTTTCCCGCCATCGTCCCTTGCACTACCAGCAATGATTGCCGCGCCCAAGTTGCCGGACGCACCTCCCCCTGCGGCAGCGGCAATCCTTGGGTATGTGCTGCTCGTCCGTCCTTTTTCCCGCCCGGTGGAAACGTCTGCGCGTTTGGTTTCAACGACCAATGCGATCCCAAGTATGTGGTGGCAGGCTTGTCAAACATCTGCGCTTTTGACCTTGCAAGTATAAATACTCGCTGGGTAGTCGCACTCAATGAACCGGACGACGTTGGTTTGCTCGACTTTGCTCCCAGCTTACAGGCACCTTGGTACTCGACGTTCCCGCCGATGCCAAGGGGCGTTACACGCTCGACTATTGGGAGGAATCGACTTTCTTGTTGAATCGCAATCCCGCTCCGAACAATCAGATTCCAATCGCAGAAATGCGTGAAGCAGTGATTGCCGTTGCCACGTGTTTCTCCCATATGGACTGCGATGATGGTGATGTTTGCACGATTGACTCCTGTCAGGGCGGCTGTTGCGAGCACAATCCGATCGCGGGCTGGGACCCGGCTACGGAATGCTGCAATCCCACGAATGGCCAGCAGGCGCCCATCCCGCAATCCACTTCCTGCAGGACCGGGGGATGCAGCCTGGGGGGCAGTTCCGGCACGCCGGCCTTTATCAACGTCGCCGACGGAACCGCCTGCGAATCATCAGACCCCTGCTATTCGGACGGCCAGTGCAGCGCCGGAAATTGCGTCGGCGATCAATACGCCGGGTCCGACTGTCCCAAGGCGCGATTCATTTCCTTTGACGTAAGCACAGGTTCGGTTCGTGCCTACCGCGTTCGACTCGTTTCGCTGCATCATCCCAATCCGCCCTAAACGCGCGGCGCAGTGGCGGACTTCAGCGCCTATGAAGGCCAAGTGCGCTGGGTCGGACCGCCGGCCAACTATATTGAATCGACGGCGGATTTAACACCCGTCCATGCGGCCGTGGTGCAATGCGCGCCGCATTACCAGGACTGGAACTTTATTGATTTGCTGCATGTGACCGGAGAGGAGATCGTGCCCAGTTCGGTGTACGAAGTGCAGTCCATTGACGAGGGTTTGGACACCAATGTCGAGGCGAATTACTCCGCACCTATCACCATCCCAACGGCTCGCTGGGCCGATGTCATTATTCCCTACAGCCCGCCCAATGCCACCGCCCAGCCCAATGCGGGCGATCACGCCGCCCTGGTGACCAAGTTCCGCAGCGCTGCCGGGGCCATGTCCAAACCTCGCGCGCTGTTGAGCGGGGACATGATGACGGGAATCCCCAATCTGGAAAACGACGTCGGCTTTACGGAAATATCGCTCGCGGTGGATGCCTTCCGGGGTGCCCCATATCCCTATGCCGGACCACAAGGTTGTCCTTGAGCAGGCAGTCCCCTAGCGGTATGAAGCCCGATAATCGCAATGCGATTGAATTCACAGTTGCAGAACGACTACAATAGCCAGGGCGAATCCTTCGAATACCAGGGCAGCCAGGCTACAAATTGTGCGGGGGGATGGGACAACATGCTGCGGCGTGCCTTTACGGCAAGCGTGATCATGATCACGATGTGCTTCTCGCCGGCGACGGCACGGAGTGATCCGCCGTTCTTAGACGTCGTGGGAGGGGTCCGCTCGGGTCGCGTCGTCGTTACGCTAAAAAAGGAAACATTTCAACGAATTGTCACCATGGCCGGTGCAAATCCGGTGAACGCCATTCATGATCCGCGCGCTTTCCTGGACGCGAGCTTCAAGACGAGCGCGGCGCGGTGGAGCGTCTCGTCCATGAGGCCGCTGTACGAACGGCCTTTTGTCGATCCTGCTCTTGCCGCCCAACTTGGGCTCGATCGGGTTTATGTGCTGGAGGCGCCGCGGGGCGTTGACCCGCAGGCCATGTCCACTTCTTTCGCCCAAAGCGCCGATGTCGAGGTCGCCTTTTCCGACACCATCGGCGGAGTGGCCCTGGTCCCTAACGACCCGGAATTTCCACTGCAGTACGCCCTCGATAATTCCGGGCAGACGGCCGGTGGCACGGTCGATGCCGATATCGACGCCGTCGAAGCATGGTCGATTCACACCGGCAATCCCGGAACGGTGACCATTGCCATCATCGACAGTGGAGTGAGTCCGCACTCGGAGTTTTCCTCTCGGCTCATCGCAGGCCGCAATACCGATGATCCCGCCAATCCAAACCTCACGATCGACTCATGCCCTCACGGCACGCACGTCGCAGGAATCGCCGCCGCCGCCGGCGACAACGCGCTTGGTGTGGCCGGGGTGTCATGGGGGGCGAATATCATGCCGGTGAGAGTCCTCAATGGTTGCAATGGGCTGACCAGCAATCTGGCGAGCGGGATCGTCTGGTCGGCCGACAACGGCGCCGACGTACTGAACATGAGCCTTCAATATTACAACCTAACCAACGCCGAAATCCAAAACCTTCAGAACGCCGTCAATTATGCCTACGGATTAGGGACGGTTTTGATCGCGGCGGCGGGAAACAACAACCAGGGGGGCATCGGCGTCATCGCCTACCCGGCCCGTATAGCGAATGTTGTGGCCGTCACGGCAACGGACCACGCCGACACGTTTGCGACTTTTTCAAACCAGGGTTCGATGGTCGACGTATGCGCACCAGGAAAAGATATCCGTTCGACCTGGACCGATGATGGGTACCATTATCTGTTCGGCACTTCCATGGCCTCCCCGCACGTGGCGGGCGCGGCGGCGCTGCTATGGTCCTATGAGCCGGCGCTTATGAATGCTCAGGTAACGGATCTTGTTCGATTCACGACCGACGACCTGGGGCCACCCGGCTGGGATCAACAGTATGGAGAGGGTCGCCTTAATGTATGGAGGGCCTTAACCACCGTGCCGTGTTTCACGGCCGCACCGTTGGCAGGGGCTGCCGCGGAGGAAGAGCCCTACAACAAGAGTCGAGCCGTATCGTTCCAGCCCGGCAACCCGGGACAAATGACCGCCCTGCGCGTGCGGCTTACCTCGCTTCACCACCCCAATCCGGTCTATACGGGAGGGCCGGGAATCAGCTATGCCGCGTTGGAGGGCAAGTTCCGCTGGGTCGGGCCGCCTTCTCAGTACGTCGAGTCCACCAGCAACCAAACGCCTTTTACGGCCTCCACATTGCAGTGCGCACCTTATTACAACGATTGGGAAACCACGGGATTGTTGCATGTTTTCGGCGCAGAAATTGTTCCGAGTTCCCTGTACGAAGTGCAAGCTGTTTCCGAAGGATGCCCGACGGGATCGAGCTTCACTTATTCGCCGGCGCTGCAGATTGTGACCGGGCGATGGGGCGATGTGGAGGCTCCCTTCAACCCGCCTGCACACACGCAGCAACCCGACGTCGGCGACATCTCAGCCCTGGTCAGCAAATTCCGCAGTGCGCCGGGTGCGCCGATCAAGGCACGCTCGGTGCTTTCCGGCCCGGTGCCCAATATTGTGGGCGACGTGGACTTCGGACATATCTCGTCGTGTGTTGACGCTTTCCGCGGCCTGGGTTACCCCTACGCTCCGCCTGCTAATTGCACTCCCTGATCTGCCGGTACGGGTATGATTTGAATGCAGGGGTGCCATGGTCAAGCGAAGCGCAGCCGTGTGCGACCCGAATACTCTTAGCTGTTCGATGAGTGCCATGCCCAAGCCCAGCGTCACCGGGCGCCGGCATGATGACATGCCACCCAATCCGAAAACCATACCAGCACGCATCTGCATGTCGCGGCGCCGAAATTCTTGACCTCATCCGTCATTGCGCTCATACTCGTCCGGAGGATTTTCGCGGGTGACGATTCCACTTTTGATTTTCGACGTTGACGGCGTGCTGA
>JBKJYI010000097.1:0-2894 GCA_046715855.1 Phycisphaerae bacterium | reverse complement strand
CCACCGGCGATTCGACGTGCATCTCGATTCGCAGGTCCTGCGCTACGACGGTTCCGTGCCGGCGGCGCCCGGCGATCTGCCGCTGACACGCGCGCTGCTCGAGTTCGCAGAAGCGGTCGAGAAGGGCTCGGCATCGCTCGACAGCGTGCGGCTTGGCGCGGCGGTGGTGCGCACGCTCGCGCGCTGCGACGAGCGGCTGACCGAAAAGGGCGGACCGGCATGAAGCTCTCGATCATCATTCCGGCCTACAACGAGCAGGACTCGATTGAGGAGATCGTGCGCCGCGTGCAGCGCGCCGAGATCCCGGGCCTGGCGCGCGAAATCGTGGTCGTCGACGACGGCTCGAAAGATCGCACCGCCGAGATCGTTGCCCGCCTCGGCGGCGTACGCTTCGTGCGGCACGAACGCAATGCCGGCAAGGGCGCCGCCGTGAAAACCGGCATCCGCGCCTGCACCGGCGACATCGTGCTGATCCAGGATGCGGATCTCGAATATGATCCGAACGACCATGCGGCGGTCGTCCGGCCGCTTCTCGAACGGCGCTGCGACGCGGTGATGGGATCGCGCTTCCTGTACGAGCGGCCGAGATTCATCGGCAAGCGGCGCTCGCCGTACTTCACGCACTACATCGGCAACCTGTTGATCGTCGCCTTCACCAACCTGCTGTACGGCAAATCGTTCACCGACTACGAGGGCTGCTACAAGGCGTTCGGGCGCGCCGATCTCGATTCGACGCCGATCGTGGCGGACGGTTTCGAGTTCGACAATGAACTCGTCTGCAAGCTGTTCCGCAAGGGGTTGCGCTTCGAGGAAGTGCCGATTCGCTACGTGCCGCGTACCTACTTGCGCGGGAAGAAGATCACGTGGCGGCATGGCGTGATTATTCTCTGGACGATTCTCAAGTGGCGCGTCGCGCCGCTCGCGAGCTTTGCCGGGCGCGGCGCGGCGGACAGCGGGAGGCGGGCGTAGAACCGCACGCCGACGCGTCGGAAACCGCGTCGCGCACGAGCCGGATCGCGCTCGCGGCACTCGTGCTCGGCGCGGCGGTGGTCGGGTTCTTGTGGATGCCGGCGGAATTCGTCGACGGCGACCCGCATGCCTGGCGGGAAGAGACGCGCAGCCTGCTGCTGCGCGGCGAGCTGAACGTGCCCGCGGAATATGTCAGAACCTTTGGCGAACCCGGCCAGTACTTCGCGCGCAATGAGCGCACCGGCCTCTACTACTCGAAGTATGGCCTGGCAAATGTGTTGTTCACGCTGCCGCCGATGTGGCTGCAGCAGGCGCTGGGCGGCGACCTCACGGTCGTCGGGCGCTTGCCGAGTCTGTTTCTGTTCAATCTCTGGTACATCGCGCTCAGCGCGGCGCTGGCCGGCCTGCTGTACGCGCTGTCCACCGCCTATTCGAGTCGCGTTGCGACGCGCGTCATGTTCGTCCTTGGCGTGATGTATTGCACGTCGCTCTGGTACTACGAGCGCGCGCAAAGCTCGGAGCTTTATCACACGCTCTTGTTCACCGCGTTGTTCATGGCTCTGGTGCAGTTCCTGCAGGGGCTCGGCGAGCGCGCACCGCGAGGGCTCGATCGCCGGGCCTGGGCGTGCCTCGCCGCGGCTTGGTCATGCGCCGCGCTGCTCGTGTGGACGCGCGTCGTCTACGGGCTGCTGTTGCCGCTCATCGTGCTGCTCGCGGCGCATGCCCTGGTCCGCGGACGGTCCTGGCGCGAGTTGCGCGCCGCTCCTGGAGCGCTGGTTGCCGCGCTGCTGGTTCCGCCGCTGTTGATCGTAGGTCTGCTCGGAGCGGTCAATCACGTGAAATTCGGCAGTCCCTGGCTCACCGGCTATCATCAATGGAGGCCCGAGCTGGTTTCGCCGACCTGGCAGCTCGCCGACGCTCTTTGGGGTTATCTGTTCTCCGCACGCTTCAGCATCTTTCTCTACTTCCCCGTGCTGGCATTCGGGCTGCTCGGATGGAAGCGTTTCGCCGTGCGCCATCGAGTGGCCGCGGAGGCGATGCTGGCGATCTTCGCGGTCTTTCTTCTCTTTCTCGCGACGCTGCCGTCCTGGGCCGGCGAGTGGACGTACGGTCCTCGCTATCTGCTCTTCATGCTGCCGGTGTTGTCGCTGCCGTTTCTCGTGTTTGCGGATGATGTGATCGAGCGCCTGGGCACATGGCCTGCGCGTGCCTGGGCCCTGGTTGCGTTCGCGAGCCTTGGCTACTCCGCCTATCTGCAGGTGCAGGTCAACCGGCTGCCTTTCTTTACCTACTACAACGCCCGGATCGCTGCGCGGTCGCCGGAGTTGATCGCATACTTCTACGATCGTCACGTCGGCCTGATCTGCGCCGACCTCGTTCGGCATCGTGCGAACATGGACGCGCTGCCTTACTTCACCGAATTGCAGCGCGCTGAGCCTCCCGACTTCGTGAGCTGGTATCGCGCCGCACTTACCCAGTACATCGCCCGCGGCAACCTGTATTGGGCGCTGCCGCCCCAGGAACGTCGTTAATTGGCGGACGCTGCTGTCTCGCGGCAGCACCAGATCGCGCTGTGGCTCGCCGCGGGGAGTTTCGCGTTCGTGTTCTGCTTCTACCATCTGTCGGCCGCGCTCGTGGAGGGCGTTTTCCTGCCCGCCGACCACGACTCGTTCTATCACGCGCGCCGCATCGTCGACGCGCTTGCCGACCCTTTGCGCATGTACCAGTTCGATCCCCGAATCCATGCGCCGGACGGCAGCTGGCTGACCTGGCCGTGGGGTTACGACATGATGATGGCGGTTCTCGCCCGCATCCTGATGACGATCACCGGCGCCGGGCAGCCAATGGCCGTGCTCGCGTTCATCGCTCCGGCGTGGGTATTCGTCAACGCCGCGCTCTTCCTCGGCATCGCATCGCGACTGCGG
>JBKJYI010000096.1:0-4990 GCA_046715855.1 Phycisphaerae bacterium | reverse complement strand
TCATCGGTGGATCCAAAGATGTGCTTTGCTACGTCCGTAAGGCGGAAATCTGGAAAAGCATCAAAGAGCGGATGGCCGCCTCACCCCACGACCCCCTCCCCGCCTTGGAGTTCGCTGAAGTCGCCTTGGGGGCCGGGGAAGTAGCCGACGCAATGCAGGCGATGAAAGAAGCGGTGAGCCGGGTGAAACCTGCGCTGACTACGGCGCCGGCAGCCATCCGAGCCCGTGTATTTGGAGATGTACTTAAGCTTCTTGGGGCCATGCCGCCTCAGGCTGAATTCCCCAACGTCGATACTCTCCTCCTTTATGCAGCCGAATCGGCCGCAAACATCGCCTCCCAGGTCGAATACCGTTTCCGTTTTGCCGAATTTTACGAATCCGCAGGTCAGCCGCCCCGGGCGATCCGCTTGTATCAGCAAATCCTCCACGATCGGTCGCTTCGCGATTGGCCGCCGATTCGCACGGACGCAACCGTAGCCCGTTCACACATCCGCGCCGCCGCGAAAATAGCCGAATTGATCAAGCGATTCGGACCCGACGCCTATGCGGAATTCGAGACCGAGGCTCAGCAGTGGCTCGAAGCCGCTCGCAGCACGCGCGATGAGGCCAAGCTGGAACAGGTCATCGAGTCCTTTCCCAACAGCTCCGCGGCATCCGCCGCGATGATGATCCATGCCGATGTGCTGGGCCAGACGGGACGACATGAGGCCAGCGCTCACAGTTGGGAGCGAGCCTACAAACATCATTCCGATCCTGCCCAGCGGGAGAAGATCTTTCTCAAAATCGCCGAAAATTACCAGCGCGCAGATAAACCTGAGCTCGCCTATTTATGGCTCGCCAAAGCCGCGCGGGAATTGCCCGCCGCCAGTTTCGAGCTCCAGGCAAAAACCACCACCTTCGCCGCCTATCGCGACCGGCTCAGCGATGCACGTGTTCGCATCGAACCCTCACGTCCCAAAATCTCCCTCCCGCTCAAAGCGGCATATCAACTCGACCTGGTCGGAAACGTTCATCTTCTAACCCCGCGTTTCTCCCAGGCCCCCGAGTCGAACTGGAATTACATCTACGTCACGAATCCCGACGGCATTCGCGGATACCAGGCCGACACGGGAAAGGACTTGTGGCCCCAGCCGGCGCCGGTACGGATGGAGGCCGAATTGCTGACCGCGCGTTCGGACGTAGCCGTGTTTGCAACGCCTTTTGAAGTTTTCGGCCTCGAAGTCTCCACGGGGTTGCGCCGATATGCCTACGGTGAATACCCGGCGCGGCTGCTTGACCCCGGAGCAGATTGGGAGGACGGCTCAAATTTTCGAACCCACGCTCTGCATGCCGACCGCTTGGTCAGCGTGCGCGAAGATGGAGCGGCCACCTGCCTGAACATTCTTACCGGGGAGATCGTCTGGAGCGCTGCCCGCCGTCCGGCGCCGGTTGGTCTGATGCACCTGAATGAATCCGTGCTTGCCTACCACATCGCCCGCGAAGGACGCGCCGTCATTCAAATTGTCAGCTCGGGTACCGGCGAACTGATTGACTCCGTCGTCACCGACGAACAACGCCCGGTCGAGGATTTATATGTAACGTTGGACGGCTATATTGTTGTGGTCACCTCAAAATCGCTTTCGTGCTACGACGCAAGCGGGCCGGAACGCAGGTGGCATGTCGCGTTGAACTGGCCGGTTCGACGGACAACTCTTCAGTTCGATTTCGATTCGATCTATTTCATCGACGACGCCGGCGTGCTCAAGAAAATCTCGCTGGAAGATGGCACGACGGCTTGGGAATCCCAACGCCTGATGGCTCGAGGCGAGACGAACGAAACGCTTCAACGAATGGGAGAATACCTTTTTGTCACCACCAGCAGTTCCGTCAGCGCGGTGGACGTGGGCAACGGACTTCTCCTCTGGCAAGGCATGACTCCGGAAAGTCCGCGCTTTGTAGAGCGCCATCTGACCAGCTCGTACATCGCCGCTCTGAACGCCCCCGGCGAAGCCGCTGACGGAATCGGGCAGATCTACTTTTATGATCATCGCAACGCCAGCGGAGTGATCCCGCGCGTGGGCGGCGTCCTTGATATGGGCGTGATACATGACGTGCGCGGTATGCTGGTTGCCGACGATGCCGTGGTCGTGCATACCGGTTCGACGATCCGGGGTTTCGCACACACGGAATGACCGGACTGCTCAGTTCTTCCGTCGCTGACATTTCGGGCAGAAATGGGTTGATCGCCCGGCGGCGATGATTCTCTTGATTCTGGTCTTGCACGTTTTGCAGGCTTCCCCCTCTCGTCCATACACGCGATGCAGCCGCTGGAACGCGCCTTCGGCCCCGTCGGCATCGCGATAATCCATGAGCGTTGAGCCCTTTGACCGAATCGCACGCCGGAGCACCGACTTGATCGCGATCAGAAGCGCTGCTGACGATGAATCACTCAAGCAGTCGGCGCGAGTCAGCGGGTGGATGCCCGAAGCATGGAGCGATTCGTCGCAATAAATATTTCCCAGCCCGGCAATCGCAGTTTGATCCATGAGCAGGGCTTTGATCTGTTTTTTTCGGGAGAGGACCCGCCCAAATTGTTTCCGTGTGCAGGTTAGCGGCTCGACCCCAAAGTTTTCAAAGTGGTCCTTCGAACCACTGTCACTTGCCGCATCATCGCCTTGATCTTGAAACCAAACTCCACCGAATCGTCGAGGATCGCGAAAGCGAAGTTCGGCGTTCAAGTCTGGAATGGCAATGCGGAGGTGAGTGTGCTTTTCGATTTCCGCTCCAGACTGGACTACCATCAGCCGCCCGGTCATCCCCAATCCAAAAATAAGAGTCCCCGGCGGGTCCAACGCAATCACAACTCGCTTCGCCCGGCGGTGCACCCTCACAACCCCCCGATGGCAAAGCCGCTGCACGAAATCGGGTGTCGGCGATTTCACGATGTCGGTACGAGCCAGGTAAACGTCACCCAAACGCTTCCCCGCCAATTGTCGATGAAGCTGACGAGCGATCGTTTCCGCTTCCGGAAGTTCAGGCATATCGCCTATCTTTCGCCCCTTACCACGCAGGTCAACCCTGAGTACTCCCTCAGTTTGCGGGGTGGCACGGTCTGGCGCCTTTGCCAGGCCGTGCATTTGGTCGTTCAGGTTTTCGCATCGTCAAATTGACCGATCGGCCGCCTTTGCGTGCTGATCGAAATCCGCTAGGCTCTGGACCCATTCCTGCGGGCGTCATGACCCGGCGACGATCCATTCATTAAGGGAGGATTCGAGTGAGCAGTCCAGCCGCCGTATCACAACCCATCCTCGACAGCCGAACCAGCGACAAACACCCTCGTGGCCTCGCCCCGCTTTTCTTCACCGAAATGTGGGAGCGGCTCGGCTTTTATATCATCGTCGGCATCCTCATCCTTTACCTCACCGACACGGAGCGCGGTGGCTTGGGCATGTCGCTCAAAGACGGCACGGAGATTTACGGAACCTACATGGCTTTCGTGTATTTCACACCCTTCCTCGGCGGGCTCATCGCCGACCGCTATCTGGGCTACCGGGTGGCGGTGCTCATCGGCGGCTTGCTGCTCGCAGCGGGATACTTTGCACTCGGCGTTAGAAGTGAGGCTGCACTCTACAGCGGTCTCGTGCTCGTGTGCCTGGGCAACGGACTCTTCAAACCCAACATCACCGCCATGGTCGGCAACCTTTACACTCCCGGCGATCCCAAGCGCGACACCGGCTTCAACATCTTTTACATGGGCATCAACATTGGAGCGTGCCTGTCCGCGCTGCTTTCCGCCCCACTACGCAACGAGTGGACCTTCAGCATCGCCTTCGTCGGCGCCGGCATCGGGCTGCTTATCGGCGTGGTCAACTTGCTGCTCAACTGGCGGAGGCTAGCGCCGGCGGACCGCCGGCCCGAAATCGATCCGCGCGACGTGAGTATTGGGCAGATAATCCTCACCATCCTCCTACCTGCGGCCATTTTCGGCGCCATCGGATATTTCGCAGGGCAAAGGATACCGGCGATCGAAAAAAGCCTTGGCCCCATCACATTCGCTTTCCTGGTCGCCATGTTGCCCATCGGTTTTTACTTCGTAATGCTGGTCCTGCGAGCCACCCCCGATGAAAAGCCCGGACTTGCCGCACTGCTGCCCGTCTACCTCGCCGGCGGCGCATTCTTCATGATCCTGCATCTCAACGGCGGACTCATCACCCTGTTCGCCGAAGAGCGCACCGACCGTAGTGGTGCATGGGTGCCCGATGTGGTCGAAAAGTATTACTGCCAGAAGGCCATGCCTTCTTACTTTGGCAACGCCGACCCAAGCTTGCCCCGCCCCCCAGAAGAGACGCTCGTCGTAGTTCCGCGCGAAGCCGAAGCCATGTTCGGCGCGAAACGGATCAGCGACGCCGCTCTCGACCAGGTTCTCCAGGCACAAGTCAGTATCAAGGCAGTCCCCGCGGGCGACCAGCAACCGCGCGACCCGGCCGGCCAGGCTAACGATTGGGGCTTCCTCGCCCTCGCGGTCTACACGCCGGATCAGATCAAGATCGAGACCGCCAAGGATGCTCACGGCGTCGAACAGACCAAGGTCAAAGTGGTGCCTGAGACGGCCAAGCCGCTCCGCGAAGTGCTGCTCGTCAAGGAGGACGGCAGCCAGAGTTGGCCGGTCCTGCTGGTCACCGAAGAAACGCGCCAGCGGGTCTATCAGAAAGCATCGGATAGCCGCCTGCCGCCGGGTAGCTTTCTGAGCGTATTGAATGCCGAACTCATCGCGAGCTTCCTGAATCCATTTTTCGTCGTGTTGCTTACGCCTGTTGTGGTGGGCTTCCTCAGCAGCCGAGTCCGCGCAGGCAAGGTCATCAGCACCGCACGGAAGCTGTTGTACGGCATGCTGATCACCGTCGTCGCGTTGCTGGTCATGGCCGGCGCGGCGTACTTTGGAGGTGACGGGGCCAGCAAAGTAACGGTGTGGTGGATCGTGCTCTTTTATGTAGTCATCACCGTGGGCGAG
>JBKJYI010000095.1:0-3159 GCA_046715855.1 Phycisphaerae bacterium | reverse complement strand
CGATTACAATAGGCTCGTGCGGGATGGCATCGTCGTTACAGGCATGGGGGTTTTGTCGCCGATTGGCTGCAATGCTGCATCATTTTGGCAGTCGCTGTGCACTGGGCGTTCTGGAGCAGGTCCTGTTGATTGCCTGGACACTACGGACCTACCCCGCAAAATCGCCTGCCAAATCCGCGAACCGGTCGCCGCCTTCTCCCTGCCGCAATCGGGTGTGATTGGTCGCGCGGGGCAACTCGCCCTGGCCGCGTCCCAACAGGCCCTCATTGACGCGGCTCTTACGACTGCTGACGTGTCGTCCCTGCGCACCAGCGTTATCGTCGGCACGACCATGGGCGAGACGCAATTCATTGAAGACCGCCTCGACGGTGAAGCGGCGAACTGGCTGACGCCCGAGCACATGCGCGAAATCCTTTCTGGCCGCCCCGGCTCGATCGCCGACAACGTTTGTCGAGGACTTGGTATTGAGGCGTCATCTTGCGATCTTTACGGAGCATGCGCCGCCGGAAACATGGCCATCGCCGCCGCCCGGCGCCAACTTCTGGATGGGCGCTGCGACCTCGCACTTGCCGGCGGGGCTGATGGTTTTTCGCGTCTGGCATTTCTTGGCTTCATGCGGCTTCGCGTGATGGCCGCCGAACTTTGCCGTCCCTTTGATCAGGCGCGCGATGGCCTTTTCGTCGGCGAGGGTGCGGGGATATTCGTCCTCGAAAAAGAATCGTTCGCGCGAGCCCGGGGCGCTCCAATCCACGCGAGAATCCTTGGCGCTTCTGTGGCCTGCGAAAATTACCATCCCACGCGGCCGCATCCCGAAGGCGACGGCCTGACCCGTTCCACGCTGGCCGCACTCGCGGAGGCCGGGCTTTCTGCGAGCGATATCGATTATGTTTGCGCTCACGGCACGGGCACCCCGCAAAACGACGCCATCGAAGTTGCAGTCCTCGAGAAATGCTTTCCGAACGGCGTGGCCTTCAGTTCCATCAAGTCGCTCACCGGGCACACCATGGGCGCGGCCGCGGCCATCGAAGCCGCCGCATGTGTGTTGAGCCTCAAGCATCAGACTTTGATCCCCACGTGGCGTCTCGACAACGTGCTGCAACCCTGCGGCCAGGACGCGATCAAAGGCTCGCCACGAGCAACGAAAGTCCGGCACGTGCTGAACAACTCGGCGGGCTTCGGAGGGTACAACAGCAGCATTATCCTCGCCTTGCCATAGACCAGGCGAGCTCTGCGGCAAGCCACAGACTTTCGACTGCGCTTATCGTTCGGCACGCTCTGTGCTAACCTCTCTTCATGGCAGGAGGATCGCGCGATGTCGTCGTAACTGGCCTTGGTCCAATCACCTCGATCGGCGCGGGCTGCGCTGACTTGTGGTGCGCGCTTTCCGCCGGGCGCCGTAACGTGCAAACCCGTGAACTCGTCGTCGATCTCGGAAAGTTTGTCGA
Source organism: Phycisphaerae bacterium (assembly GCA_046715855.1). Lineage (GTDB taxonomy): Bacteria > Planctomycetota > Phycisphaerae > UBA1845 > UBA1845 > CAZAMB01. The sequence continues at coordinate 1,714 of JBKJYI010000095.1, read as the reverse complement.
ACTGCCGATCGCCGGGATGACCCACGATGATTCCTATTGGGGTCGGCACAATGCCTATCTCGCCGAGCAAAACTGCGAAGGATCGCGCGACCTGGCCTATTCGCTGAGTGCCATCGAACTGGCACTCGCCGACGCCGGCCTCGACTTCGACCGATCCGATAACCGCGTCGGCATGGTCCAAGCCTACGAAGCACCCGGTGTCGAGCAAACCGCCTCCAAGCTCTTCCAACTTTTTTCGACGCCCCCCACCGCCGGTCCGCCGCCGGTTTACGACTTGCTCGCACCGGCATTCTATAACATGCAGGCGTTCCTCTATGTCCACGTGGTCGCCAAGGCTTTCGGGCTCCGGGGCTTTTGCACCAGCGTTCACAACGCGTGCTCCAGCGGTGCGTTCGCCATCGAAACGGCGGCCCAGCAAATCCGCGACGGGCACGCGGACGCGATGGTCGTGGTCGGCGGCGAATGCTTCGAGACGGCCGTGCGGCTGGAATGGTTCCGACGGCTCAATCTCTACGCGCAAAGCGCGGACTCTATGCGCCCGTTCGGCGCCGATACGGCCGGCTTCTACGTCGGCGAGGGGGCAGCCGCGATGGTGCTCGAATCCGCAGAAAGGGCGGCCCAACGCGGCGCGACCCCTTACGCCCGCTACCTTGGCGGAGCGTTCGCCCATCAATCGTGGAAGCAGACTATCCCCGACGTACGCGCTGCGAGGTTGAAAGCCGTGATACTTGAGGTTTGTTCGCGCACCGAGAAAGACCCGTCCGCCATTGATCTCATTGTTCCTCACGGGGCGGCCACTCAGCTTTCCGATGGCTATGAAGCTGCCTGCATCAAGCAGGCATTCGACGGGCAATGCGGTGCCCGTGCCTCGGTGTTCAAGCCCGCAGTTGGACATATGCTCGCGGCCAGTGCCATCATTGACACACTGTGTGCATTGCTCATTCTCAAACACCAGTCCATTCCCATAGCCTGCCAGCCCGCACCAAACCACTCACTTCCCACAATGGAGAGTTCCGCGCCGGCGATTCCCATGAAAACTCTGCTCAAGACTTCCACAGGCTTTACCGGCCACGACGCGGCGCTGCTCTTCGAAGCAGTGTGACGCGAACCAGGTAAATTCGTACTTTCAGATGGCTTTGTTCTGTCATTTTTCATTTTGGTCATCGGGAAGGGCAAATCGCTGTTTTTTGGCTGAAAACGCGGGAATGACGGTGCGCGGAGGGTGCGCATGCGCGGCCCGGAAGGCGCGGCGAGGGGTTCGGCGCAGGGGTGGACGGAGGTGGCAGGAAGAGGTTTGCCGCAGTTCGTGACTCATGGTTTTTGATCCTTCGCGCATCATTCTTCATAACATGGTGAGCGCGCGGAGAATGACGGGAAAGACGGATCACGGTAAAGCGACGCACGAAAAAGAGCGTTGCGGAGTTGCTCGGTTTTTGGTATGATCGAAGCCTCCCTCCCTGACGAAGGAGCTTTCGCATGCGCCCAGGATCATCCAAATACGTGCTTTTCGCTGGCCTGTTTGTTGGCGTGAGTTCGTCCATCACGATCGGTGCGGGGAAGCCGTATCTGGTCAAGGACATCAAGCCTGGCTGGCAGGGATCATCCCCCTCGTTCCCAAGCAAGGTGGGGGGTCGGCTTTTTTTCAATGCTGACGATGGCGTCCATGGGCAGGAGCTTTGGGTCATTGACGGAACCGAGCAAGGGACTTACATGG
>JBKJYI010000094.1:0-3129 GCA_046715855.1 Phycisphaerae bacterium | reverse complement strand
CGTCGCAATACTTGAAGAGCTGGGTTACGTCCATCCGAGTTTCACCCCGCTCAAATCTGGAAATGTAAGGCTGGGCAATTCCTAGGCGATTGCCCAGGTCGGCCTGTTGAACGTGCTTACTCTGACGGGCAGCGCGTAATCGCTCAAGGAAGCGCTCGTATTCGGGCGTGTATCGCGGCCTTTGCACCGGCTAACCCTAATACGCTTGCCGTATATACAAACTCTGTATAACTTAACCGACCAAGCCGGGCGTCCGGTGCGTCAACCAAAACGAGGGAGTTCGATATGCGGAATAAACTTTGTACTTGCGTAATGCTTCTGATGCCGTTCGGCTTGGGCGGATTTGTGGGTTGCGGAAGCGGTACGAGCGCGCCGCCCGACAACAGCGGAAACAATGCCGGAAGCGAACCGGAGTGTACTAGCAACTCGGATTGCGGTGACGGCGCCTTTTGCAACGGCATCGAGATTTGCTCCGCCGGAACTTGTCATGTCGGTAATGATCCGTGCGATTCGGATGAGCGGTGCGTTGAAAGCGATGATCGATGTGTCGTTGAATCACCAGACCCGGAGCCAGAATGCGAGCGCGATTCGGACTGCGATGACGATCGATTCTGCAATGGCGCAGAGTTTTGCGATGATGGCGAGTGTCGCGACGGCGATTTTCCTTGCGAGGATATGTGTAGCGAGACCGACAATGTTTGCGTCACAGATGAGCCGGAGCCGGAGCCAGAGACAGAGCCCGAACCGGACGGGCCTCTGCCAGAGGGCACCTTCATCGGGACAAGGCAGTGTAACGCGTTCTACGAAGTCGGAAGCCTCTCCTTCGATTCCCAGTTTTCTGCATCGGTTGCACTGAGCGTTGGCGACGATGGAAGATTAGTCTTCGATGGGGAAGCATTTGAAGAGGGAGCCACGTTCGAATCCTTAACAGGCTCCGTGTATGCGTCCTATGAGATTACCAGTGTGGATGAAACCTCGAATGGTGTAACAATTGGAGGAGCTTATTACGAGTTCTGGAATTGCGGTGATTCATGTGTTTATGCCAATGATGGCTTTTGCGATGAAATCGAATTCTGTGACCTCGGCACCGACTGCGGCGATTGCGGTCCGATCGAAATGATCGGGCAATTCAGCATCACCTTTCGGGGGAGCGGGCAAACAATCGAATACACTTCGATCATCACTGCGGCCGATCTGCAAGATTTCGTGACGGCGAGCATTCAATGTGACGCGCTATTAGATTAGGTCGTGAGGCTAACCCGCAATGGCAGCACCTCGCGGGCCAATCTCGCTGGTCGGCGTTCTTCGAGATACTCACGCACGCGCGCGTATGCGGGAAAAAAAGGAACGATCACCTATTCCCGGTAAATCAACTCCGAATCGCGAGATTGACGTGAATCGAGGTGGGCGGAGCCCACCCTACCTAATGCAATCTTCCGCTGCGGAAGATGGCCCAGCTTAGGCCCAGGCCGAGGATGCCGGCGAGGATGTAGCCCACAATTCCAAGGTATTGGAAGCGGATTCCGAAGACCAGGAAATTGGTGTTGGCGCTGACTACGACTGAGCTGCCCACGATGATCGCCGCGATGACCACCGCGAAGGAGAGGCGGTTGCTGGAGCGGTCGAGCTCGCTGATCAGGCGGTCGATGTTTTCGTGACGCACGTCGAGCCGCCACTGCCCGGTGCCCAGGCGGCGGAGGCTGCGGCGGATTTGCGCCGGGGCCAAGCGCAAAATGTTAAACAGATGCCACGAGGTGCGCATCGCCTCGCGCGACATGTTGCGCGGCGAGAAGCGCTCGCGCATGGTCTCGCGGAGTCGCGGCTTGACGAGTTCCAGGATGTCGAGGTCGGGGTCGAGGCGGGTGATGACGGTGGAGACCGTGCTGAAGGCCTTGATGAGCATGATCGTGTCGCGGGGCATGGAAACGTCGTGCCGCCGGAGGATGTCGGTGAACTCGTCGAGCATGATGCCGGTGTCGAGCCGCTTCATGGGCAGGCCGTAGTATTTGTCGAGCATCATCTGCAGTGCCCGTTCGAGGCTGCGGCGATCGGTGTCCTGGCCGATGGCGCCCATGTCGGCCATGGCGTCGATCATCACGTCAACTTCGCGGTTGACGGCGGCGTAGACCATGACGACGAGCTGGAGCATCCATTCGTCGGTGATGGTGCCGACCTGGCCGAAGTCGATGAGGCCGACGGTGGAGACGGGGTCGATGAGGATGTTTCCGGGGTGCGGGTCGGCGTGGAAGCTGCCCACGTCGAAGGCTTGCTTGAGGTAGCAGTCCGCGAGGTGGCGGGCGACGGCGCGGCGATCGATCCATCGGCCGTCGGGCGTGTCGAGGGGGCCTTTTTTTCCCGGGGGCTGCGCGGCCAATAGTGCGTCGATGTTGTAGCCGGGCAACGATTCGATGGTGAGCACGCGCGGGCTGGAGTAATCCCAGAATACTTTCGGAATTCGGATGCCTTCGTCGCCGCAGAAGGCCTTGGCGAAGCGGTCGGTGGTGGCGCCTTCGTTGATGTAGTCGAGCTCGCGGGCGAGGGCCTGGTCGAATTCTTCAACGACCATGACTGGGCGGTAGACTCGCGATTCGGGCATGAGCGATTCGAGCGATTCGGCCATCCAGCGCATGAGCTGCATGTCAGTGGTGATGGTTTGCTCGATGTCGGGGCGGCGGATTTTGAGCACGACCTCCTGATTGTTGGCCAGGCGGGCGCGATAGACCTGGCCGATGGAAGCGCTGGCCATGGGTTCCTCGCTGACCCAGGCGAAGAGTTCGCTGAGCGGCTTGCCAAGATCGGTGGTGATAATTTCCATGGCCGTCACGTTGTCGAAGGGCGGGACATGGTCCTGAAGGAGACGAAGCTCCTCGGTCACTTCGGCGGGGAGCAGGTCGGGGCGGGTGCTGAGCATTTGGCCGAGTTTGACAAAGGTCGGGCCCAGTTCCTCGAATACGAGCCGGAGCCGGCGGCCTACGGTGTTGGCCCGGGGATCGACGGAGTCGGGAGTTTGCTTGCGGAACATGCCCAGCGGGACGAGGCGGCCCAAGTTGAGGCGGGCGACGGCGTGGCCGAAGCCGTGGTGGGTCAGTACGCGGGCAATGTGCCGTAAACGGTTGAAAGCCCGTACGT
>JBKJYI010000093.1:0-7788 GCA_046715855.1 Phycisphaerae bacterium | reverse complement strand
GCACCTAGCGAAATCCGTGCGAGAAAAACGTAAGTCCAAACAAATACCGTACTTAGCAACCGGAGTCAAGCAGAGAATCATGACTCCCATTACGCAACATCGTATTTTGCTTTACCCTGATCGCGATTTCCCAACAAAACGCGCGCGCCCCTCATGTTATCAGGTCGTGAAGAACGGGAGGTCTCCATCCCTACGAAGCGAGCCGCGAACTTCAGTTCGCGCGGACATGCATGGACTAGCACCCCACAACATATTGTCGTATGCCCACACTCAACACACACGGCCAAACAGTACTTTTCCAAGCGAACCCATTGTGAAAATGGGCGGTGCGCCTGCGCGAAAAAAAATGACCGTTCGAACCCATTTGAAAGTGTCACTACGGAGTTTTCCGGGTTTCGAAGCCCGCCGAATGAGCCGCGACGGCCGCACAAATGGCCACCGCCGCCGTCTCGGCGCGGAGAATTGTGGGAGCAAGCAGGACGCTCATAAGTCCCGCATCACCTGCAGCGCGGCGTTCCTCCTCGGTCCAGCCGCCCTCGGGACCAACAAACGCGATGATGGAATTGTCGATTGGCGATTGGCGATTGTCGATTTGCGAGATTGCGGCATGAATTGGGACCGACTCCGCCGTAAGGTCGCAGAAAAGCGCAAGCCGGAACTCGGAAGTGCGATTATGGGATTGGGCGAAGGGAACTACAGGGGCGATGGTCGGAACCCAGGCCCGGCCGGACTGTTTGGCGGCTTCGATGGCCCGGCGCGACCACTTTTCCACCGCCGCGTCCCCCGGCTGCGTGACGCTTCGGGCCGCGATGATCGGCCAGATCGCAGCCACCCCAAGCTCCGTGCATTTCTCCACCAGGTACCCCTGCCGATGCGCCTTGCTCATGGCCACCGCGAGCGTAAGCCGCAGGCGAAATTCGAACTGCACCTCATCGGTCTGCGCAACCCGCACGGCCACCGTCCGCTTCGAAACCTGGTGTATGATGCCGGACGCCGCCAGCCCCTTGCCGTTGAACAACTCGACCGCATCGCCTGCGCGGCAGCGCATGACAGTGACCGCATGGCGGGCTTCGTCCGCCGGTAGTTCACTGATTCCAACGGCGAGCGAGGGGCAATAGAAACGATGCGAGGGCATTAGGAGATATGGTGCACTCTCCATCACGACACGGCAAACGGTGCAGACCGAGCCGCCCAGGCGAACTCAGGTCGCCTTCCGATCATTCCGATAAATCCATATCGAAACTGCAAAGACCGTGCCATCCGTTCGCAAAGTTTGAAGAGCACGCCATGCCCGACCAGCACCCACAAGATCAGCCAGGGCAAAAGCCGCAGCAGGATTGGCACGAGGTCAGCGCCCAGGAAATCGAGCAGACGCTCAGCAGCGCGGCCGATCTCGCCCACGAACTGGCCGGCGATGTCGGCGTAACAGGTGCCGAGCCTCGCTTCCGGGACACCGCCGGACTCGAATCGATCGAGACCGCACTCGACGTTGAGCTCAAGCAACTCGAACACCTGGTAAGCAGGACGAAGGAGGAATTAAGCGAGGGTCCCCCGCGAGCCGGGGAAGTTTCGCCGCGGACATCGTCCATACCCGATTTCATGTCGGAGTTTCTTACCGACGAGCCGGTGACGATCATGCCCGAATCCCGTGCTTTTTCGGCTTCGGAGGGGGAACACAAATCGCCGGCCCTGCCGTTATCCCATCGACGCTCGGACGACATCATGGAGCGACGCGAACAAGCTTCGGAAACCGCCAGGCCCGGACTCATCGGCGTGGCCTCACTGGGACGTCTTGAGTCAAAAAAGTCGAAGCGGGCCGAGAAATCTAAGTCAGAGCCTCAAACCCCTTCTTCGCCACGCACGAGTTTCCGAGAAGTTTTTGAGAAGCCTGTCTATGCGGCTTGCGACGCAGCGATTCGTGTGCTGGAAATGATGGATCGCCCCTTTTCGAAATTAAGTCCTGCCTCGCGGCGCGGATTAAGCGTGACCGCCCTCGCGGCCTTTTGCGTCTGCCTGCTGCTGTTCCTTATGACGGTGCTCTTCTCGTAACCTCGTACGACGGCACGCCTCGCACTTGGATTGCGTTGGCTATTCCGCCTCTTCAGCGCCCAAGGCCGGACCGAAGGCAATGAGGTAGCCTTCGAGCATTCGAATGGCCTTGTCGCGCAGCTCGTCGGAGTCGAGGTCGATCATTTCGTCAAAGTTTACGGGGGTGACGTAGAAGTGGGCATTGCCTTCCTGGCCGTGCTCGACTGGGGGTGAGGGCCAATCCAAGCCGGCCTCTTCGAAGGCCTGTCCGACAAAACGCACCGAGGTCTCGCCGGATTCCACGATGACCTGCTCGCAGTCCGTGTTGATGGCCGGATCGGTGGTGAAGAACCCGACGCGCAGTTGTTTCGCAGATGGAAACAAGGCGACCTCGAACCAGCAGGCGCTGCCTTCGTAAAAGCGCGTCGCTAAAACCGTTGCAGAGTCTTCGCGGACGGCCGCGCCGTAGCGGTCGTCGGTCGCCACCGTGTCCTCGAGGTAGACGCGAAAGGCTTCGATCCGATTTTGATCTTCGCTTGGTACAACCATCATTTAGGCTCCTGTGGCATTTGTTCGTTCCACCATGCCGCGTTCGCCGCGACCGCGCTGCGGGTCGATCCGCCGAAGAATGCGGCGACGCAGCCGCGTGATGGGCCGCGTCAGCACGCTGTGCAGCCGGACGTACCACGGCTTTTCATATGACGCCCGCAACGCTTCGGCCGAAAGCTGATCGGGCCGCGAGCGGCGCTGCAGCTTAACCAGATGATACCGGTCGCCCGACTGTAGCTTACGCAGCAACGCGCGCATCGGCCAGAGATCGCCGCCCCATTTTCGGGGCCAGTACCAGGCGATTTGAAAATCGAAAAGATGGGGCCTGCCGTCCTCCCCGACCAGCACGTTGCCGGGCTTTTCCAGATCGACATAGGCCATGTCGCGCCGGTGGATGGTGTCAATGAGTTGCCGCAGGCGCGGATGGAATTCATCATCGACCCGAGCCGCATCGGCCAGCGTTTTGCCCGGAACAAACTCCCGGATGAGCCCGGTACTGCTCCATGTGCCGATAAGCTTGGGAATCCCTTCGATTTCCTGAAGTCGCTCCAGCGAGTGGCGCTCCCGCGCCGCGAGAATTCGCCCCGCCCAGCGCATGGGAAGCAGCAAGAAGGGGGCCTGCCGTTGGACCTTCAAAATGACCTTGCCGGCCTGACCTTCGTATAAGGAGGTAATCGCAAAGAAGTCGTCTTTAAACGTGTGGAGGTATCCGTATGAATTGCCGCCCGCTTCAATGGAAGGTGGCAGCGATTTTTTGCCCAACGCTTTGAGATAAGCGGGCTTTGGACGGTCCAAGAAAATGCTCCCGACAAGGCACGGTGCGCCGAAGTCGATTGTAGTGACGTGGTAAGCAGTGTCCAATGATCGGGATGCCTCCTGAACAGTCGATCATGAAAGCCCGATTCGCTCGCTGGCTGCGGGCGATCAGCTTGTTCATGCTTATCTCCGTGGTCGCGCTTCGGCCTCTGGTCGCGGAAACGTACGACTCTGCGGGAAACTCGATCAGCCGCGCCGTAGAAGTGTTGGCCGACCCGTCTCCCGCGCGCACGTTTGGGTTTGATCTGGCAATCCTAATCGCCACATGCCTTTGGCTGTTCACCTATCTCCTTGATCGGGCTGTTCAATATCGGTGGACCGGACTGGAAATTGGCCTGGTGTTGTTGGCGGCAGTGGGGGGACTGTCTTGCTATTACGCGGGCAACAAGCGCTTGGCGATCAATGGGACGGTGGATTGGCTCTGCTTCCCGATTCTGACGATCACACTGGTTCAACTTCTTCGCACACAATGGCAAAGAAGATTGGTGCTCGCGGCCATCGTCGCCTCGGCCACAGTGAACGCGGCGCAGTGTTATGAGCAATATTTTGCAGGCTTTGCGGAGACCATTGAACAATATGAGTCGGGCAAAGAGGAATTCTGGGCGAAACAAGGTGTGGAACTCGACTCAACTACGGTGGATGCCTTTGAGCGCCGTCTCCGTGCCCGCGAGGCCAGCGGGTTCTTCGCCCACAGCAATGTCGCCGGAGCATATCTCATGCTGTGCGCTTACACGGCGATGGGCATCGCCGCATCGCAGTTGCGCAGGCTGCGAGAACTTCCGAAGACTTTATTCGAAACGCTCGCGTTCCTACTCGCGATCATCTTCACAATCGTCCTGATCGGTGCTGTGCTTCTGACCGGCAGCATGGGCGCCGTGGTCGCGGGCGCCATCGGCGTAATGCTCCTGATAATTGCGTGGTGGAAACGTGAGTGGATCGCTGTGCACCGGCAGAGACTGTTTCGGATATCGTGGATCGTCATCATTCTTGGAATTGCGGCGGTCATTGGGCACGGCCTTTATCACGATTCGCTGCCCGGATGGTCGCTGACTTTTCGCTGGCAGTATTGGAAGGCCACAGCCGCCATGATCGCCGATCACTTCTGGACCGGTGTAGGCCGCGAAAACTTCGGACGCCATTACACTCTCTACAAGGACATCGCCAGCCCGGAGGAAGTCTCCAACCCGCACAATTTTCTATTACAGTCCTTTGCTGAATGGGGCGTGCTGGGCTTCGTTGCCCTGGTCGCCATGCTTGCGGGCGTCACACACCTCGTCGCTCGCTCAACTCCGGGGCCGGTTGAACACGGGCCCGCGGGAACGAGTCAACCAACAAGGTCCTTTTGGTGGGCGGCAGGACTGGGCGCTGTAGTCGTACTGGGCCGGGCAATTTTTCTGGGTACCAGCGAGCCGAATTATGTGTACTATGCCGCGACAACGACAGGAGTGATCTGGCTCCCAGTGTTTCTCACATTCCGTTGGACCGGCGAAAGTCGGGACCGGATCCGGCCTGAGGCTTTGAACTTCGCACTTGGCGCCGGGCTGTTTGCCTTCCTCTTACAGGACATGATCAGCTTCGCGCTGTTCATTCCCGCCAGCGCGACGACCTTTTTCGCGATTCTTGGAGTTTGGATAGCAGAACGAAAACCAGAATTGGAATCATTCCCCCCGCGAAATCCGTGGCGCCGTCTCTCTTTGCCGGCCACGGCAGTGGCCGTGACCAGTGCGTTCTTCGGGTGGGTATTGATGCCCGTCGCCCAAGCCAATTATCATCTAAAAGAAGCTGCCAGACTGCGCGAAGCAGGGGACCACAATCACAGACTCGATCAAGCATTTCAGGCGGGTGCCTTGGCCGACCCGCTGGACCCTACCCCGAAGCTGCAACAGGCCGAGTGGCTCGCGTCATTGGGCGACGAGATTTCGCTTCGAGCGGCATCCCTTGCCCTGGACCAAGGGCTCACTCGCGACCCACATAGTCTTTCGCTGCACCGGAGCAGAACGCAGTTGCATCTTGCAATTGCGCGCCGCTCATCGGCGCCACAGGACTATCGTTCCGCCGTGCAAGCAGCCCGGGGCGCACTGGCCTTATATCCGCAGGACCCGGCCGGCTTGGTGACACTGGCTGACACCAAACTGTTGGCGGGGATAGAATGGCAATCGAAGGAGTTATTATTGGAGGCGGTCGGTCACTACCAGCAGGCTTTGGCGCTGGACGAAAAACGGCTGGCATGGGAGACCATCCAGCGTTTTCGTCCAAGGGTCGTTGAAGAAATCCACGCCAGGATTCGCAGCGCGGAGTCCGCGCTGGCCAATGTGCGATAGGAAGGGAAACTCGAGCTCCGACTACGTAGACAATCCAAGGAGCGTCAGCCGCGGCTTGGTTTCCGCGTTGATCACATCGAGCGTCAGCTTGGTCATATTCTGCTTCACGTCGGCGTCGAGCAGGAGAACATTCCGCCCTTCATGCACAAGCTTCATATCCTCGGGCTGCGGGCGGTCGAGACGCAGCTTCCAGCCGCCCTTCTTGCGAGTGAAGCGAAACGCCTCGCCCTCCTCGGCCTGACGGTCTACGAGCTTGGTGAGCAATCGGCCACGTGCGGCTTCGGTGACAGTAAACATGGCGGTTCCTTTCGAGTCAGACAGCTTCAATACTTCAATTCAACGTATTCGATCGGCGGTTCGTCGGCGTTCTTGCGCTCGCGTTTCTCCGCGTTTTTGCGGGTCTTCTCAATCGCTTTCTGGCGCTTGACCGCTTCGCGCTCGCGTTTGCGAACCGAGGTTTGCTTTTTTGCCATTATGATTCCTTTCGTGATGACCACTCGTCCTGGCCCGCGTCGAAGTCCTTTCGAGGCGCGGCGGCGTAACTGAGGGCGACCTTAAGCAAGGCCAATGCACCACGGCGATTGCTGCGATGGATGGGATACGCGGCGAGGGCAGCCAGCAATTTACCGCCCTGCTCGACAGGCGAGCCCCAGTGATTGAGTCCGAATCGGGAGAGGACACCCGAAAAAGCGGGCAAATCCTCGGGACGAGGCGCAATCAACGAAGATCGTTGCTGCAAGATCATAGCCGATCTTCAGGCATCTGCCAAGCCTGCGGTCTACATTACACGGCCGTGCCGGAATGTAGACCCGGGTGGCATGGCCAAGCGAAGCGCCGCCATGAATCCTGGCAATCATGCCGGCGCCCCATACTGCGGGGCTTGGGCATGGCACCCTATAGGAAAGCATTCCACCCTATACGAGGGCATGGCAGCCCATAGAGGGCATGCCACCCCATAGGAGGGCGGGCCACACTATAGGAGTTATCGCCCTCGGTCGCGTCGATTGTGCTGGCTCCATGGACGCGTTCTTTCTGGTGGCCGAGTCGCGACGGCAGCCGTTGAGTAAGTGGCCCGTTCGCGTCGCGGCGCCTCCCCGGCTTGCTGCAATGGTTGCTGGATCAGGCGTTCGATGGACTTCAGATCGCCGCGCTCTTCGGCCGTGCAGAAGGAAATCGCGGTGCCCTTCGCGCCTGCCCGGCCTGCCCGGCCGATACGGTGAATGTAGGTCTCGGGATCATCCGTCAGGTCGTAATTAAACACGTGCGAGATGTCGTGGACGTCGAGTCCACGAGCGGCGATGTCCGTCGCCACCAGGACGCCGGTGCTGGCCGCCTTGAAATCGGCAAGTGCGCGGGTCCGTGCGCCCTGGCTCTTATTTCCGTGAAGAGCCGCCGCGCTCACGCCCGCCCCGATGAGATGACGCGTCACCTTATCCGCCCCATGCTTGGTGCGGGTGAACACCAGTGCCCGCGTGCGCGTCGGGTGAGCCAGAAGCTCGATGAGCAATTCCGTCTTCGCCGGTTTCTCCACGTGGTGGACCCAGTGGTCCACCGAGGGAGTCGCAGACGAAGGCCGCTCAATCTGAACTGGCACGGGATTACTCAAAATCTTATTGGCCAACTCGCGGATAGGAGCCGGCATCGTGGCCGAAAACAACAGTGTTTGTCGCTTTTTCGGCACAACCGCCAGAATGCGGCGCAATGCGGGCATAAAGCCCATGTCCAGCATGCGATCGGCTTCGTCGAGCACGAGCGTTTCAATGGCGGCCAGCGATACAAGCCGCTGATCCATCAGGTCTAGCAAGCGCCCGGGTGTTGCCACCAGCACATCCAGCCCGCCGCGTAATGCACGAGCCTGGGGATTCTGGTTCACTCCGCCGAAAACAGCCCCGAATGTGAGGCCGCTATGAGTCCCGTACGTGCGGAAACTCTCCACGATTTGTTGAGCTAGTTCGCGAGTCGGACAAAGCACAAGAGCGCGGACCATGCCCGGTCGTCGGGCCCCGCGTGCGACGCTCAAGCGCTGAAGCATGGGCAGGGCGAACGCGGCTGTCTTGCCGGTTCCGGTCTGGGC
>JBKJYI010000092.1:0-7746 GCA_046715855.1 Phycisphaerae bacterium | reverse complement strand
CCGGCGAACACACCCTGCAATTCACCGACGCGAATTTCGACGAAGAGGTAATCAAGTCCGATAAGCCCGTGCTGGTGGACTTCTGGGCGGAATGGTGCGGTCCGTGCAAAGCGCTTACGCCGGTGATCGACGAGCTGGCCCGGGACTATTCGGGCAAGGCCAAGATCGGGAAGGTCAACACCGACGAAAACCGTCAGATTTCCGTACGATTCTCGGTCAGCGCCATCCCCACGGTCATGCTGTTTCACAACGGTCAGATCGTTGAGAAATTTGTCGGGCTTCGCGGCAAAAAGGAATTCCAGACGGCCATTGACCGCTTAACAGCAAAGCCGAAATAACCGCATTGGCGAGCCAATCGGTACACCAAATCCACGTGGAAGCCGACTCCGGCTTACGCTATGAGCACCCGCCAGGAACTGCCAGAGCCGCTCTTTACCTTCGAACCGACTTCCGACGCAGGCGCGGAAGTGCTCTCGCGGTTGGACGCTCTTCAAAGTCGATACGCGCTGGAACTTGCCGCCGGGCGAATCCTTCCCAATTCAATTGAAGCGGTCCGGGTTGAGCTCACGTACCACTCCAATGCGATCGAGGGGAACACACTTTCGCTCCGCGACACACAGCTTGTCATCGATGGCCTTGCACCCTCCGCTGGCAAGTCAATGAGGGAACTCTACGAGGCCAGAAATCACGACCGGGCGCTTCGAGCGATCGAAAAGTGGGTCTTGGAACGCCCGGCACATGTTCCCATCACCGAACGCGATTTGCGCGACGTCCATAGGATGGTGCTGGACGACATTGACCCCGCATCTGCCGGTCAATTTCGAACAGAGAGGGTGCTCATTTCCGGTACCTCGTTTGTTCCACCGGGAAGCCACAAATTCCCGGACATCGTGCCGAAAATGATTGAGTTGGCTAATCGCTTGGGGGTGCACCCCGTAATTCAAGCTGCCGAGTTTCACTACAACGTGGCCGCCGTTCACCCCTTTATTGACGGCAACGGACGCACAGCCCGCCTGATGATGAATTACATGCTTCTTCGACATGGGTACTGGCATACCATCATCGATGTGGCCGACCGGGCAGAATATTTGTCGGCTTTGGACCAGGCCAATGCCGGCCTGTTCGAACCTTTTGCTGTTTTCATTGCCCGGTGCGTTGAGCAATCACTTCGCAAGCTGATTGGGGATTAATCCGCCGGATTGGGACTTGAGTCATGGTGCATACAAGCCCGTACTCGCTTGAGCTTGGAGTTCGGCTATTATGGTATGGCTATGGTTGAGGGTACCTTTAATCTCGATCTTTTCGATGACGATCCGGTAGAAAAGTCGCACGGGGGGTGCGCTAGCTGCGGGATCGGACAGGCCTTGGCCGATTCCACCAAGTGCGGCAACGGGCTGGAGAAAATATATCCCACCACGGCGGTACGTTTCGGTTACCTCCGCTTCATCGGGGAGTTTACTCATGCCCCGGATATGAAGTTCACCTGCGGCGCCAGGGTCGTCATCCAGACCCGGCGGGGCATCGAGATGGGCGAGCAGGTGTCACTCAGCTGCTCGGGATGCACCAAGTCCGTCACCCGCGACCAGATGAAAAAATGGGTCCAAAGCTGCGGCGACGATTCCTACATGTTTGAAGCCGGCCGCATCCTGCGGGAAGCGACGGCCGAGGATCTGGCGGAATACTCGCACATTCAAGCCGGTTGCCGATCCAAACGGAAGTTTTGCCAGCAGGTTGCCCAGCAATACAAGTTGCCTCTGGAGGTCGTGGAATGTGAACATTTGTTCGGCGGCGAGCGATTGCTCTTTTATTTCACGGCCGAGGAGCGGGTCGATTTTCGCAACCTGGTTCGCGACCTCACCAAGGAGTATCGGACGCGGATTGAGATGCGGCAGGTGGGTGCCCGAGACGAGGCCCGGCTTCTGGCAGACTATGAAACATGCGGTCGCGAGGTCTGTTGCAAGGTTTTCCTGAAGACGTTGCGCCCCATCACCATGCGAATGGCGAAGCTGCAAAAAGCCACCCTCGACCCAACGCAAGTTTCGGGCCGGTGTGGGCGGCTGAAATGTTGCCTGCGCTACGAACACATGGGCTACGAGGAACTCGATAAGAAGCTGCCGCGCAATGGGCTGCGAATTCGCACGAATCACGGCGACGGCGTGATCATCAACCGGCAAGTGCTCACTCAACTTGTGCAAATCCGCAAAGACGACGGCGTTGTGGTTACGGTGGTAGCCGAGGATATCACTGAGGTGGGGATCGCCGCTCCGCCGAGGCCGGTGCTCGTGCCCGACGCACGTCCGCAACGACCCGGACCGCGACCGCGACCCGAGCGCGGAGAGCGCACTTTTCTGCGGAGCGAGGCGGGCCCCAGCAGCGAGGGCCCTTCAAGCGAGTCTATGCCGGACGGTGCAGCTCCAGAGCGGGCTCCCGTGCCTGAACGACCCCGTTTGCCAGAGCGACCACGACAACAACAGCCACGGCCTCAGCAGCGACCACAACCCCGCCCCGAGCAACCCTCAATCAGGCCGCCTCAACCCCCTGCTCCGCCGTCGCCGGCTGATGCCATGAAGCCCGACGGTTCGCCTAAGGAACCCGGTCCTGCCCCGTCGGGGCCCCGTGGAGTAGGCCCACGGCGAAACACTCGCCGGCGGGGAAAAGGAGGTGGCGGACCTCGCCGCCCTGGGAATCCTCCTGGAAGTACGGGCCCCGCGGGCACCCCGCCGCCTACGGGCGGTAGTTAGCGAGCGAACCGATTGGACTTTGCCCCCGCTTAAATTTCAGCTTGGGACGCTACAATACGCCGATGGTCGATCAACCGACAAAAACACTTCGAGACCTTGTTGAGCATCTGGGTCGCTATCCCGAGGACGCCTTCCTGTTCGTTCGCGACGGCTTGAGCTATACCGCCGAGCGATTGCACGGCCCGGAGACGGAGATCCACCGAAAGCTGCAGCAGTACCTCAGCGCGCACGACATGGACTGGACCGATCTGGCCGAACAGATTGAGGACGGATCTTTGCCCAAGCCGCTAGTCAAAGCGATCGAGGCGGCGGGCGGGTGCGAGAAGATCAATCGGCACGTCAGCGGGCGCGACCTCTGCTGGGGGCTGCGTGATTATGCCCTGGAGCGGTGGGGGTTGCTGGCGCGGATGGTGCTGGAATCCTGGCGGGTAAAAAACACGCACGACTTCGGCAAAATTGTGTTTGGATTTATCGACTTTGACCTGATGCGCAAGCAGCCCGAGGACGATGTCGAAGATTTCAAAGAAGTTTATAGTTTTGTCGAGGCGTTCGAGGAACCGTTTTACATCGGCGCCGACTCGGAAGATCCCGAAGACGAAGACGACGAGCAAGCCGAAGACTAAAAGCTTCGATTCACCCAGCGTGTGGCATGCCCCAGCCCAGCCTCATTGGGCGCCGGCATGGCGCGCTGCGCTTGGCCATGGCACCCTTTGACGACAGTATGTTGAGTTATTGAAGCTCCGGCGGGGAATGATCTTTACGGGCCGCGACCGCGTCGCGATTGCGATCCAAACGAGCGGTGCGGGCGTCATCACGATCGACCGCCGCGTGGACATCGTCTTGAACGTCCTTCATGCCCTTTTTGAACTCGGTGATGCTTTTGCCGACTGAGCGGGCCACATCGGGCAGGCGGCGCCCAAAGATCAACAAACCCACGATCAGAATGACCAGCCATTCCATCCCGCCGGGAAAGCTTAATGCCAGAATTTCGTGTGCCATGAATATCGCCTTCAACGTGCTGAACTTTCGCAGCTTAGTACGGGCGGCAACTCTGATTCTATTATAGTGCCGCTTTCGCACGACCGTCAAAAGTGTACTATCGGCATTTGGCGGAATCCGAGTAATTCTCCATCATGAGACCGATTCGATGACGCAACGACGATTCCTGGTAACAGCGGCGCTTCCCTACTCCAATGGCCGCCTGCACGTAGGACACATTGCAGGGGCCTACCTCCCTGCGGACACCTACGTTCGCTATCTACGGGCGGCCGGGGCGGAGGTGCGATTCATCTGCGGGAGCGATGATAACGGCGTGGCAGCACTGAAAACGGCCCGCGAGCAAAACCGGCCGGTCGAAGAGTTGACCGCCTTCTACAATCAATCGCAGGCACGTGATTTTCGCGGGTTGCGTATCGAGTTCGACATTTATGGCGGTACGCACCAGCCCGAGTACGTCAAAACCCACGAGCATTTCAGCCAGGATTTCTTCCTGAAAATTCACACCAAAGGACTCTTCGTCAAGCGGAAAACAAAGCAGTTGTACGACGTGCAGGCAGGGCAGTTCTTGCCCGATCGCTTCGTGCGCGGCAAATGCCCCAACTGCGGGAGCGACAAGGCATTCGGGGATCAGTGCGAGGATTGCGGGCGGGCGATGGATCAGCAGACGTTACTGAATCCCGTGAGCCTTATGTCCGGGACGAAGCCGGAACTCCGTGAGACGGTGCACTGGTACTTGCAACTCGACAAGCTTCAATCGCGGCTCGCGTCGTGGCTGGAGAGCAAGAAATCTCCGCCGCCAGGCGAGGCTGCTTGGCGACCGACCGTGCTTAATCAATCGCTGGGTCGAATCGAAACGGAAGGCCTGCCCGAGCGGGCGATGACCCGCGATCTGACCTGGGGCGTCCCCGTACCGCTCGACGACCCCGACGCGAAAGGCAAGTCGCTGTACGTCTGGTTTGATGCGCCAATCGGGTACGTATCCTTCACGGCCGCCCTCTGTGAGCAACTTGGCGAGGGAGCGTCCGCCTACGAGAACTGGTGGAAGGACCCCGACTGCAAAATCGTACACTTTATCGGCGAGGACAACATCGTCTTTCACGCCATCACCTGGCCGGCGGTGATGCTGGCCACGCACGATAGCCAGAGGGTGCAAGGCGAGCGCGGGGAATATCAGCTTCCGCACAACGTAGTGGCCAACTCCTTCCTGAACATCAAATTCCCCGGCAAGGAAGAAGAAAAAATCAGCAAGAGCCGCGGCACCGCAGTGTGGATCGAAGATTATCTCAAGACGTTCGAGGCCGATCCGCTTCGTTACTACCTCACGGCCATCGCACCAGAGAACGCACGCACAACGTTTGACGTGGACGATTTCATTGCACGAAACAACGGCGAACTGCTCAACGCCCTGGGCAATTTCTTCAATCGCACGATCACCTTCGCGCACAAGTATTTTGAGGCCAAGGTGCCGGAGCGCGGCACTCTGGACGAAGTGGACCGCGCCCAGCTTGCCCGCTGCGTCGAGGCCGTTAGCAGGACTGCGGCGGAACTGGAAAACTGCCGGTTCAAAGCCGGGCTCGGAGAGGTCATGTCGCTGGCTCGCGCCGGCAACGCCTACTTCGACGCCACCAAGCCGTTCCTGAGCCGCAAGACGGACATGGCCGCCTGTGCCCGGGCCATCAACGTCTGCCTTCAAACTTGCCGGACCCTGACCACGCTGATGGCACCATTCTTACCATTGATGGCGGAGAGAAGCGCGGGCATGCTCAAGCTCGAAGAGGGTTGGCAGCAATGGTCATCGGCGACAAGCGAACTATCTGCCGGTCAGCTGTTAGGCGAACCCGTGATTTTGGTGCGCAAGCTCGACCCCAAAGAACTCTTCGTTGAATAGTCGTTTGAATTTGGCCTTCCGACCTCAGACAAAATCGATATGCGCTGTGGGGGGCACCATGCCAATTTCGTGAGCCATGCGGAGGAGTTCGCGAACCGCGCGGCGGCCGAGGTAGCCGTAGTCGAGCGTCCACTTGTTGACGTACATGCCGATGAATTTGTCGGCCAGGCCGGTGTCCAGCCCGCGCCCAAATTGCAGGGCGTACTCGACGGCTTCCTTTCGATGGTCCAGGCCGTACTCGATGCTCCACTTGAGCACACTCGTAATTTCTTGCATTGCGTCTTCGCCCAGGTCGCGGCGGATGCAGTTGCCTCCAAGGGGGAGCGGCAACTCGGTGAGGTCTTTCCACCAGCGGCCAAGATCGATAACGGGGTGAAGCTTTTGCCTGGCGAAGGTGAGCTGGCCCTCGTGAATGATGAGCCCCGCGTCGGCACCGCCGGCCACGACTTCTTCGATGATCTGATCGAACATCACGACTTTGTGGCGAAATGCCCCGCGACCCATCAGCAGATTAAGGGCCAGGAACGCGGTAGTCTTTTCACCCGGCACGGCGATCACTTTCCCGCGCAGTTCCTCGACCTCGGTCGGTTCGCGGGTCACAACGATTGGACCGTAACCATCGCCCATGCTCGACCCGCAATTGGTCAAAACGTACCGATCGGCCACGAACGGATAGGCGTGGATGCTGATCGCGGTGATGTCGAGTTCGCCGCGCATGGCCCGATCGTTGAGCGTCTGGATGTCCTGCAAAACGTGCTCGAACTCCCACCCTTTGGTGTCCACCTTGCTAGCGGCCAGCCCATAAAACATGAAAGCATCGTCGGGGTCAGGGCTGTGACCGAGCGTAAGTTTGCGCTTTTCCAAAGATTTCCTTAATGAATGCGGATGGTGACCACCTGGTCCGTCCTCGTTACAATGCCGCCCCCATTACACAAAGGGGTGTTGGGCAAAGCAAGAGAGGTCGCCAGTCGCACTGGCGTGATTGAAAATGCGGCTTGAAGTCACCGATACGCGAACGCTGACCGATGAGAACCCTCTCGTGCGCGAAATGGAATTTCGCAAGCCGCCGGTCTCGGTGGGTTCGCATTCTGAAAACCTGGTGCAACTGCCCGATATCGACATCCCTCCCAAGTATGCGACGCTCGATATTGTCAATGACAATTGGGTGTTTCGGCCCAGCGTTCAGGACGGACCTGCCAAGAAAGACGACAAGCCCGTCACGGAGATGGTGGAGCTCAAGGACGGCGATGTCATCGTCATCACTTATTTTTCGCTCAAGTTCGTCATTGATCCCGAGGCCGAGACCGAGGATCTATCGCTTACTTCCGCGACCGGCGAGCTGGCCAAGATCCGACAATTTCCGGTCCCCCCGCGCACCGAAATCCGCAAAGCTGATGCAGATATTTCGCTCAATGCCGCGCGGCAGACTGCTCTGTCCCAGTTCGTTTTCTCCTTGCGTCAATGCAGTGATCTGCCGACTCTCCTCGAATCAACCCTGCGCTTTCTCCGTCCACAGTTCGAGGCGCGCCTGGCATGGATGGGCGTGCGACGGACGCCGGCGGGCCCGCTTGAATTCATGGACGGCCTGTCCGAGTCCGGACCGCATTCAGGCAACCCGCCAAAATTCGAAACTTACGAATACCGCTGCCTCGACCGTCACCAATTTCTGGCCATCCCCCGCACCGGGGACGAGGATACCCAATCGGTCCTGGCGATCCCCATCATGTCCTCGCGCGGCGCCATCGGCATGTTCTACATCGACTCGCGCAAGCACACCCGCGTTTACGACCTTGCCGACCTTGGCTTTCTCACTGCCCTGGCTCGGCTCATCTCCCCGCTGCTCGAATCGATCTTCGACCAAAAGTCGCCGGGCAGGTCGATCAATGGCGGAAATGACCTGGGACTGATTCGCCAGATGCAGGCCACGCTCGATCCGCGAAACGTGCCCGAATGGCCGGGACTTCAGATCGCGTCCTTCTCGAAGTCGGGTAGCGGCAGTGCGGGCGACTTGTACGACATCATGCGTTTGCCCAATGGCCTGGCCGCCGTGCTGGTCGGTCGCGTATTCGCAGACCTTGTTCGGACGGCCACCGCCCTGCCGCAGATTCAGGGCGCTTT
>JBKJYI010000091.1:0-3069 GCA_046715855.1 Phycisphaerae bacterium | reverse complement strand
GGAGAGGGCGATCTTGTGGGTGTAAAAAAAAGTCGCGGCCTCCCGCGCGTCGGCAAAACCAACGCGCACAGCCGCGCCGGTAGCCCGTGTCAGAAAACCGGAGCGAAACAACCCCTGCAAATCGATGACCAAATCGTATTTGCGCTTCCGCAAGTCAGCGATGAACCCGACAAAATCGCGCGTCGCATGAAGACTCAATCCCACCCTCGAAAACTTGCTGCGATCAAACAGAATCCGCTCGCTCAAGTCTGTATTGCCATCCAACACCGATGCGAAAGTTGAGCCGATGAGCCAGTCGATCTTCGCGCCAGGATATCTTTTGCGCAAACAATGCAGGACGGGCAGAGCGTGAATAATATCGCCCAGCGAACTTGGCTTGACCAGCAATATGCGTTGGAAACTTCGATCGACTAAATCACCCTGGCGACTGCGAGAACCGTTCACTCGCTGCTCCGCGCTCGAAAGCCGAGCCAGCGCTGCTCGGCCACCAGAAGCTCGTACGGTTGGAACCGGGCCTTGTATTCCATTTTTGCGCAGCCCGACACGAGATAGCCGAGGTAGTAGTAGGGAAGCTTTTCGTGGCGGCAGTGCTCGATCTCCCGGAGCACCGAAAAAGTGCCCAAACTTCGAGCGGCAAACTCAGGATCGAAGTACATGTAGACGCTGCTGAATCCTGATGGCACGCGGTCGGCCACGCTCACCGCGATGAGCCGGTCGCCGAGGAAGTATCGAAACTCGTAAGTCCGCGTGGGCGATTCGCAAAGAAACTGGCGGAACGATTCAGGCTCGCGCGACATCGAGGCATCATGCTGGGCATCCAGATATCTCTGAAAGAGATCGTGCTTCTCGTCGGTGAATTCCAAATCGACCACAGCAACGCGCAGGTCGGCATTGCGGCGCATCACCCGGCGCATCGACGCGCTCGGCTTGAATTGATCGACAAGAACGCGAATCTGGCGGCACTCGCTGCACCCGCGACATCGCGGGCGATAAATGATCCCCCCGCTGCGACGAAAACCCCGGGCCAGCAGGCGCTCATACGCGGCGCCGTCCAGTCGCTCGACCTGGTAGGCTTCGTGGCGGGCCATGCGCCCGGGCAGATAGGAACAGGGGAACTCGCGGGAAACATGCCGCAGGTCATCGTATTCCTGCTGGGGAGAGGTGAGCACGTCCGACAGATTGACTTTTTCGTCCATGATCGTGCAGGAGATTTTACCGTATTTTGCAGCCTCAGGGCAACAGCCAGCCGGGAGCAAAGTGCTTGGCCAGCTGAACCGCGATGGGCGGCAAAAAGATTCCCGGAAGCATGTTGACCACTGCGATGCGCTTGAGGTCGAGGATGAGGAAGGCTGTCGCGAGAAGAATGATTCCGCCGACCGAGCTCATGAGGGCTAGGGAAAGCGGATCGAGCGGTTGGGCGGCAAAGTACGCGAGTGCGGCAAGTCCCCCCTGGAAAAAAATCACGGTGATCACGCTGGCGAAGACGCCCCAGCCTAGCGACGACGCGAGGGCCAGCGAGCAGAAGCCGTCGAGCACGGACTTGATGTAGAGGAACGCGGGATTGCCGCGGGCCCCATTTTCGATGCAGCCCATGAGGGTGAGGGGGCCTACGCAGAAAATCACGCTGGCGGTCAGAAAGCCTTCGGCGAACCGGCCGCCCTCACCGGCCGAAAAACGCCGGTGAATCCACGCCCCGGTCCCTTCGATGCGTTCATGCAGCCGCAATGCCGTTCCAATTACTGCGCCGATGAGAAGCGACCCAATCACGATCATGGCCAGTCGCGCGCCGTACGTCTCGGGGTTAGGAACGGTGGGGGCATATTTAGCGACGGTCGCAGAGAAGCCCAGCACGCCCGCGTCGATTCCCAGTGTAATAGTCATCAGCCCAAGGCACTGCAGCACGATGGTGCGGTAACGCTCCGGCAACGATTTCGCCACGGTGAGTCCCGCGAGACTCCCGACGGCCACGGTGATGGCGTTGACGATGGTGCCGTTAAAGACGTTCCACATCACGCACTCTCCAAAGCGCGCGTTGTGTTGCAACGCACGGAAATGTTGAATCGAAGTCTCCTGGGATTCGTTATCGTATTGAAATTGAATCTCAGGCGGGAGAAGACCGCAAGACGGAGACGACCATGGCGATCAAAAATCCGATCCACGCGGCCCACCCAAGAGCCGCCAACCACACCGGCCACCACGAAAGAGGCGGGGAATTTCCACAGGGCACGTCAGGGTCGTTCCAATTCGGCCCGCGTGGATCGTTTTCTTTGGGCATATTCACCGACCTTTGACCGCCACGGGCAATTGTGATGTTAACGAATCTCTATGCGCACCGGAATCTCGATCTTCTCCGCACCGGCCACGTCTGTAGCGACGTGCAAGACGGACTGATGAGTACCCGGCGGCAATGTGCCGGTCAACTTCGCTTCGATATAAACCAGGTGCGAATGCTTCGCGCCCGCCCGGGAATCGACAGCCACCGTTAGAGCCGGCGATTCGCACTCGACGCTTTGAACATGGAGCGGGGATGCATCGGCGGTCTTGATACGCACGCGGCGGCGAGTCCCGGCCTCGGTCCCATCGTTGCGCACCAGCACGGTGCCTGGCTCGACTTCCAATTTGGATGCGACGATGCCAAAGACCGGTACTTCCACAACGGGCTGGTCGAGCGAATCCGTGGTAATGCGAAGCAGGGTTCCAAAGGGCCCGGGCGGAGCGCTGTCGCTGACGCCGACTTGAACCGCATAATCGACGCCCGGTTTCGGCGCGCGACCGGGCCCCACCGTCACCATGAGCAATGGCCCGCCGCTTGCTTCGATGATCTTGAATGGCCGCTCGTCGGTCGATGACAGCATAATAGGAGCCAGCGATGTTCCGGGCAGTGACGCTTGGCGGGTGGCATCGAGCACTTTGGGCAGCCATGTCAGATCGCCTACGACTTCGCCGCGGACAGAGAACACTCGGCTGCGCTCCAGCTCGCCTACGCGGAGATTCACAGTTGCCGAACCGTTGAGGGGGCCCAACCCCGCGGATTCGGAAATCGTAAAGGAAAGCTTCGCCCCCTTGAGC
>JBKJYI010000090.1:0-3346 GCA_046715855.1 Phycisphaerae bacterium | reverse complement strand
AAGGGGTTCATGCTGACCACCGGCCAATCGCTCCCAAAAATGAGCAGCGCCCGCGTATCGAGCAATTGGCGGAAGGCGTACGAGCCTTGCAGGCGATCGCTGCCGATGGCTTTTTCGGCATAACGGGCGTCATCGGCCTTGTGGAGCGGTTGCATGGATGCGACAACGTCGAGCTTTGCAAATCGCGGAATGTCCTCGACGAGCAAATGCTGGGCGTGTTCAATTCGATGTCTCATATCGGTCGTGCTGTTGGACTTTGCCGCGGCTTCGTATGCATGCAGGACCATGTGGTTGGCTTCATCGCCGATGGCGTGAACGGCCAATTGCAGCCCCTTGGCGTCGGCGGCGATCACCTGCTCAACAAACAAATCATTCTTGGTCGCAAATGCGGAAAGTTGTCCGCGCGGGTACGGAGTATGTGCGGAAGCATCGCAGAAGGGCTCGCGCATAAAAGCATTGCGGCTGCCCAGCGATCCGTCCATGTAGCCTTTGAATCCTGCCAGATAGAGCATTTTATCGTTGAGACCCATGCGGTCCTTCGCGATCTGATCGGCGTACTTGGACCAATCTTCGGTGCTAAGGTAGCTGGTAATTCGGACGGTGAGACTCCGCTCCTTGCCGGCCTGACGGAAAGCATCGAGATCAGCGAGTTCGGACATATCGTGCGCCGAGGTGATGCCGAGCGAATTGGCATGCCGCATGGCCCGGAGCAACGCCTCATGCCGGTCTTTCGCCGACGGTTCCGGAATGAACTTCTCGACCAAATCCATCGCCGACTCTTTGAGAATCCCCGTGGGCTCCTTTGTTTTCGGATCGCGTTCGATTTCCCCGCCCACAGGATCCGCCGGTCCTTTGGCATCAATGCCGGCGAGCTTGAGCGCCGCAGAATTCACCAGTGCCTGATGGCCATCCATTCGTGAGAGAAATACAGGTGTGTTGGCAGTTACAGGATCAAGCCAACTCGCTCGTGGAGGCGACGCATCGGACCAACTGTCCACGCTCCACCGTCCGCCCAGCACCCACTCAGCTTCTTTTTTTCCCTTCGCTGCGCCTTCGACAGCCCTGACGAATTCCTCGCGATTTTTTGCCTCCCGCAAATTCAGGCGCACGAGTTGAAATCCACCTCCTATAAGATGCGTGTGCGAATCGGTCATGCCCGGAATGATTCGCCGCCCCTGCGCGTCGAGCATCTTGGTATCTTTGCCGAGGCGGTCGCGCGTCACCGTAAACGCGTCGCCCAAGTCCGCGATGCTGTCGCCGATAATGGCGATGGCGGCGGGCTCGGGTTCGTTGGGCCGCGCAACGCCCGTCCAGACTTTCGCATTGGTGATAATAAGATCGGCCTTGCGTGGAATATCCTGCGCAAACGAGTGGGCTAACCCAATTATGTGCAATAGGACAATAACGATGAAACACGCTGATCTACGCAACACGTTCATTGCCGACATCTCCTCTGATGGCAAGCGAGCCGCGAACTTCAGTTCGCGCGGACGCCCGAAATTGGAAAAGCTCATGAGCCCGTTCGCCCCGACCCATTCTGATTCGAGAGCCGGCCCGACAGGCGATCCTTCCATCGAAGCCGGGCAGCATCAATAAGCATGCGTCCAGCCCATCGATAGACGTTGAATTGACTCAACAAGGAACGCATGGATCGCATCCGCGCCTGGCGCTCCTCCGGCGGCATGCGCAGGGCGGTATCCAACGCGGCGCTGGCTTCATCCAGATCGTACGGATTGACGATCAGCGCCTCGGAAAGTTCCCGCGACGCGCCAGCGAAATGACTGAGCACGAGCACGCCGTTCTCATCATCGCGGGCGGCGACGAACTCCTTGGCCACCAGATTCATGCCATCGTGCAGGCTGCTCACGTAGCAAACGTCGGCCGCCCGAAGAAATCGAAACACAGTCGGAGGCTCGTGATGTGCCCGCAGCAGCACGATGGGCTTATAGTTAGCTGTGCCAAACTGTTCGTTGATCTGGGCGGTGATCCGCTCCACGCTGTTGTTAAGCTGCTGATAGCGCTCAATGAGGGTGCGACTCGGCGCCGCCAACTGCACGAAAGTAAACCGTCCCCGGTATTCGGGGTGAAGCTCGAGCAATCGCTGGACAGCCCACAATCGTTCCTCGATGCCCTTGGTGTAATCCAACCGGTCCACACCCACCCCCAACAGCGCGTCGGCCTTGAGATTGAGGTCTTTGAACACTGTCGCCCGGCACTCCGACACCGGCGGAGCGGACTGCGCCCAATGATTCGGCCACTCAATCGAAATTGGATACGGCCGGATCAGCGTGCTGCGGCCCCGCTGCACGACCGCCAGTTGCTCGCGATCGATGCGGGCCTCCATGAACCGGTCCACGCTGTCGATAAAATTATTGCAGTGCAGGCGCGTATGGAAGCCCAGAATGCTGCTACCGAGCAGACCGTTCATCAACTCATTGCTCCATGGACATATGCCGAATCGTTCGGAGTTGGGCCACGGTATATGCCAGAAAGTAATGATCGTGGCACGTGGCAGCCGCTCGCGAATCATGCGCGGCGCACATGCATAGTGATAGTCCTGCACGAGGATGACGGGATCGTCCGAGTCCACTTCCTCGCACACCGCCTCCGCGAACCGCCGATTCACTTCCACATAATGGTTCCAGTCTTCGCGGCGAAATGTTGGCCGGGTGTGGGCAATGTGGCATAGCGGCCACAGACCCTCGTTGGCGAAGCCGTAATAGTATCCCTTCTCTTCCTCCGGGGAGAGCCATACGCGTCGCAGAACGTACGACTCCTCGCCCGGGGGGACTCGAATTCTCGAGTATGCATCCACGGTGTCGCGGTCGGCACTGCCACTCCCATGGCCCACCCACACCCCTCCGCACGCCCGCATTACCGGTTCCAGCGCGGTGACAAGTCCGCTGGCGGGGTGTACGACCCGAATGTTTCCTTCGTCGTCTCGATTGTGAATGTAGGGTTCGCGGTTTGCCAGAACGACGATGCGCTCTCCATGAAGATGCTCGGTCAGCGCCCGTCGCAGGCGCTGCGGAGTCCACCCGCCGCCCTGGTCTTCTTGTGCGCGTTCACCCGCCACGTGCTCAATCAATTCGCGCACGTCCTGAAGAATCGGCTGAAACTCCCGTCTCGACCCACCCCCGCGAAGGAACTGTTGAATTTGACGCGTCCAACCCCGCCAAAAAATCCGCCCGGCAACCACCGTGATGAGCGAGGTGCTGATGGCCAGCACCGCAAACGCGATTAAGATCAACTGCCGCAACTTCGAATCGCGGCGGTCCATGAAATTAGCGTCATGGACCAGTGCAAACACACCCAGGGTATATTCGCCTTCCCGGATGGGGACCAA
>JBKJYI010000089.1:0-14213 GCA_046715855.1 Phycisphaerae bacterium | reverse complement strand
CGGAGGGAGTGTTAGAGGCGGCGGACTCGGCCGGAAGTTGCCGGCGAAGACCGAAATATCCAAGAACCAATCCGGCAAGGAGCGCGGCCAACAGAAGCGTGGTTTTGCTGTTCATAACCGATTACCTGCGACGAACCCACCAGGCGACTCCGCCGAACGCGAGGGCCAGGAGGGGCCAGACGAAAATGGTTAACGCCTGCACAGTTTTAACTGTCTTGGGATCCTTGATGGAGAGCGTGGCCGCGTCGATGGGTTTGCCGATGTTCAAAAGTTGGGTGTTGTCGTTGAGCCAGTGCAGTGAGTTGAGCAGCAATGTGACATTCCCCGGATTGGTCGAGACCATGGCAATGCCCTGGGCCGTCGGCACAAGTGCCCGCGAGAAGGCAACTGCATCTTCGGCGAAGCCGCGCGAGGAAATGACGACGATTTTGCTCTCGCCCTTCTTGCCCGCGACCGCCAGCGTGAATGGCCCTTCGCGGTCGCCCTCTGCCAGCGTGAGGTAGCCGCGACTTTGCATTTGCTCCTGATAAGTCTGCAAATTTTTGATGCCCCAGATTCCGTCTTTTTTTGGCTGGACGATGAGCGGCCAGAGCTCAGCTCCCTCAGGAGCCGGGGAGGCCAGCTCCAGCGGCGCGGAGGAGGGTAGGGCGACGAGCGGGGCCTGCGCGCCGCGGACGATATCGTGGTCCATCACTTCCACCTCCTCCCCCATGAAATGGAAATCCTGACGGGCGACCTGATACTGTCCCGGCTTTACGTTCACTGTCTGAATCAAGAGGTATTGAGTATCCACCGTGACGCCCCAGGTGTTCTTGAGGTAGTCACCGAATTCGTAAGTGGAAGCGATAGGTCCGAACGGACCGGGGGCCCAACCGGCCATGAAAATCGCCCGGTCGTTTTCGCCGATTGCTTTCATGAGGGTCGCGCGATGGCTTTCGCCAAATGGCGGCTCCTGCGAAGGCCTGCCCATGGGGTCGCGGGCGGGCGCCTCGGGCTTGAACACGACATAAATGGTGCGGGTTGCCGGTGGATCGATCTGAGGCGGTGTGTCCTTGGATTTCAGATCCCATTCGACGACGACGAAATTTACATCCTCCAACTGCTTCTTCATCTGGGCGTAGGGTGCTTGGGGCTGGCCCGGCATAAAGCCGCCCGCAAACATCGCGTCGCCGCCGTAGCGAACGAAAATCACTGCGGTCTGACGCTTGAAGGTGGCCCGGACGATCGCCGAAGTCAGCACCTCCTCGCCCTTGAAGGCCCGCTTATTGAAAGCAGCCCGGCCCATGTTGCCATCCAGGGGGGGCCACAAAGTGGAGAATTCAATGACCTCGGCCTCGTCGTCGGTTTCCAAAACGATTGGATTACCGGTGGACGGCATCTTGGCCAGCAACTCGTCTACTTTCAACGGCTCAAGCTCGCCAAGCTTGGTCGTCTCCGCTTCGAGATCGGCCACCAATTCGGCATATCGTGAACCGGCATCTCGCAGCAGGGCCGCATCGGCCTCGGGCATGCCGGGATTGCGGGCCAGTTCCGCGCCGGCGAACTTGGGAATCTCTTTCAATGCCCGCGTAATTTTCGGATAGAGCGACTTGATTTCCTCCACCGCCGCGGCCAGCTGCGGATTCGCCGCACTGGCGAGCGTGTCCACCTGCTCGCGCGACGCCTGCAATTCCTGAATCAGCCGGCGGACGAGTTCATTTACCTGAGCCAGCGCGCCGGGCGGCGCAGTGCGATCAATGACCGCCGTCGCCGACGCGGTGCGATCCAACTCTTCCTGCAAAACATTCTGAGTTTTGTCGGCAAGCTCGTTTCGAAAAGCATCGAGCCGCGCCTGATAGGCGGCGATGCCGTCTTTGTAGGCGGGTTTTTCGCGAATACGCGCGATCAGTTGTTGAAGCTTTTGGTGATCCTTGAGTGGATTGATCGCGTCGGCAGTGATCTTGGTGCGATTGGTCGATTCGTAGAGGGCGAGCAGGTTTTTCACGGCATCGCGGTATTTTGGTTGATCGGCCTCTTCGCGGTCCGTTTCGAAGTAAAGCGAAGATAGCCGGATATTGGTCGGCAGGTCGCGGAGCAACTTCTCGGTGCTTTCACTGAGACTGTTGACGCCGGTGCTGGTCATGTCGGCCCGCAGCGGAACATTAAAGGCGATGAGCTGCGCGACGACCACGACTGCGACCGCCAGGGCGACCATCACTGCGACGTTTGCGCCGACAAGGAACTTTCTCCCACCCGAAACTCTTACCAATTCAGCCTGGCCAGCACTTACCATCGTCGCATCTCCAGTCGCTTGACGGTGAGGAACAGAAACAGAGCTGTCGTGGAAAGAAAGAAAAGGACATGATTCAAATCGAGCATCCCGCGAACGAAATCGTAAAAATGACTCACAACCGAGACTTGCTGTAAGACGACCCTAACCTTGCCCGCCTGTATTTCCTGGGCTAACTCCTGTGAAGCAAAGGTCATGATCGCCAACACCGTGACGCTGATCAGTGCGGCGACCACCTGGTGCTTCGTACATGCACTTAAAAACAATCCGACCGAGATGTACAACGCCCCCACCAGTAGCAACCCGATACCCTGACAAAGGAGAAGCTTGTAATCCACAGGGCCATACATCGACATGAGGAATGGATAGATCAGCATGGCAGCGAGCAGGATGAGAAAAAATCCCAACGCGCCGAAAAACTTGCCCAGCACAATTTCGGTATCCGTCACCGGTGCGGTCATAAGCGTTTCGATCGTGCCGGTGCGGGCTTCGTCGGCAATCAATCGCATGGTAAGCAACGACAATACCGGAACGAGAAACAACAATGCCCAGGGAGTAAGAAGAAATTTAACGGAAGCTTCCTTTCCGTTTACGAAAGCTCCCAGGCCGAAGGCAATACCCATCGCAAACAGAAAAATCGCCAGCACCGCGTAGGCAATCGGCGAAAGAAAATAGGCCCCGAGTTCGCGGCTCGCGACTGTTGTCGTATTACGCATATCCACTCCACCAAGACCGTGAGGCCACGATCATCATCCAACAGCCTTTATCCCTGAACCTTGCGCTTCGCGGCCTGCTCGGCCGTCACCTTGACGAAGAAGTCCTCCAGCGTTCCGCCTTCGCGGCGCAGTTCGCGCATGGTCCAGCCGCGCGACGTCGTGAGCCGGAATAAATCCTCGCGCACATCGACCTCCGACGGCGCATCCAGAAGAATTCGCACCCATCCATCGTTGGCCATCGCATCCACTCGGCGCACCCCTGCAATCGATCGCGCCCCGGCCTCGACTTCGCCTACCGGCGCACGAACTTCGGCAATGACCCGCCCCTGCCCGCCAAACTGGTCGCGCAGCTCCTGTGGCGAACCGCTCGCGACAATTTTGCCTGATGCGATAATGATCGCTCGTTTACAAACCTGCTCGACTTCGGACAGGATGTGCGAGCTGAGCAACACCGTGTGCCGCTGGCCCAGTTCCTGAATGAGTCCGCGCGTTTCGCGAATCTGCGTTGGGTCAAGACCGATCGTCGGCTCATCAAGGATCAGAACGTCCGGCTCGTGCATGATCGCATCGGCCAGGCCGACTCGCTGTTTCATTCCCTTGGATAAGTGGCCGATGGGCCGATTGATGAAATCGCCCAGCCAGCAACGCTCCGTGACGCGTTTGATCGCCAGCTCACGCGCACCGCGATCCATGCCCCTCAACTTTCCGCGAAAATTCAAATACTCTCGTGCGCGCATTTCGGGATAAAGCGGTGTGGATTCCGGCAGATAACCCACTCGCCGGCGCACATCCATGGAGTGGGTAAATACATCGAACCCGGCCACACTCGCTGAACCGCTGGTGGCGGGCATGAAGCAGGAAAGGATTCGAATCGTGGTGGTCTTCCCCGCTCCGTTGGGGCCGAGAAATCCAATGACGCCGCCGCGCTCGACCTCGAACGAAATGTCATCGACGGCCAGAAAAGAGCCGTAGCGCTTGGTGAGATTTTTGACACGGATCATCGACCGCGCCTCGCCAAAAGTAAGATTAGTATTCTGCTGTCCGAGCGAACATGCGTCCGCGAATAAAGATTACCGTCTGATATCATCTTCTCGCCCGCGATGTCAACCGGTCGTCCCACGTCACCGATTTTGTTACTGCTCTGTTACCGCCGCTTACCTGCCAAGTTGCACTTGTCACGAGTTCTTTTAACCGCGAACATGCGATCATGAAACTGGCAAAACGCGTCGTGGAGATGGCGGAATCGGCAACGCTGGCGGTTTCGGCGAAAGCCGGCCGGATGAAGGCGCAGGGGGTTGACGTCATCAGCTTCGGGGCCGGCGAGCCGGATTTTGACACGCCTTCGCATATCCGGCAGGCGGCCGTCCAAGCATTGGTGGCCGGGCAGACCAAGTATCCCAACCCTGCGTCGGGCCTGCTCGCCACTAAGAAAGCCATCTGCGAGCGGTTGGCGAAGGATCACAAGCTTACATACTCGCCCGAACAGGTGGTTGTGACCTCGGGCGGCAAAGACGCGGTCAACATGGCCATTCACGCCCTTGTCGAACCCGGCGACGAGGTGATTATCCCTTCCCCCTACTGGGTGAGTTATCCGGAAATGGTGCAACTGGCCGGTGGAAAGAGCGTCCACATTCATGGCCCCGAAGAACATGACTACAAGATTACACCGAAACTCCTGCAATCCGCTTTGACTTCGCGCACGCGGGTGGTGATTCTGAATTCGCCCTCCAACCCCAGCGGCGTGACCTATCATCCGGAAGAAATCCGAGGCCTCGCCGACATTTTGCAAGGCAGGGACCTCTGCGTTCTCTCGGACGAAATTTATGACCGCCTTCTCTACGGCGGGCAGAAATCGATGAGTTATGCGGCCGTGAGCGACGCGGCGTTCGCGCAGACGCTCACGGTGAACAGCGCGTCGAAAACGT
Organism: Phycisphaerae bacterium; assembly: GCA_046715855.1. Classification (GTDB taxonomy): domain Bacteria; phylum Planctomycetota; class Phycisphaerae; order UBA1845; family UBA1845; genus CAZAMB01. The sequence goes on along the minus strand of JBKJYI010000089.1, from coordinate 9,303 downwards.
ATGCCATGACGGGCTGGCGTCTTGGTTACGCGGCCGGGCCTGTCGAACTCATCAAATCGATTGCCAAGCTGCAGTCGCAATCCACCAGCGGGGCCGCGACGTTCAGCCAGATCGCGTATGTTTCGGCGTTGCTCGGGACCGACGACGTGGTCGAGGTGATGCGCATTGAGTTTGAGCGTCGCGGAAAGTACATGTGGGAGCGGCTCACCAGCATGCCGGGCGTTCGCTGCCCGCGGCCCGCCGGCGCGTTCTACTGTTTTCCAAATATGTCTGAAACGTACTCCAAATTGGGCGTTAAGGGCTCGCTCGAATTCGCATCCCGTCTGCTCGACGAAGCTCACATCGCTGTCGTGCCGGGCGTCGCCTTCGGAATGGACGCCCACGTTCGTTTATCGTTCGCCACCAACATGGAGCAAATCGCACTCGGTCTCGATCGGTTGGAAACATGGATACAGTGGGGCAAATCGTAGAGCCGAAGGCCGCTCCCCGGAGAAAGCTGCATTTCGATAATTTTTTCGAGGTGCTGGACGACATTCGCAATATGCGCGACTGTGCCCATTCTTGCGCAGGCAATTGGACATTGGCGCAGGCGTGCAAGCATCTGGCCGACACTTTTCACGGGTCGATCGATGGAATCCGCCTTGGCGGTCACCGGCTGCGAAGGATTTTTCTTGGCCGCCGCATTCTGGCTTGGTCGCTCAAGCACGGCATTCCGCCTGGTATCACCGTGGACCCGCGACTGACTCCACCCCCAGATTGCGAGTTCAATCAGTCGTTTCGTCAATTGGAATCGGCGATCGAACGGTACAGAGCCCATCGCGGTCGCCTACAACCGCACCCGATCTTTGGCCGCTTGAGCCGCAAAGACTGGGACCGTCTGCATTGCTTCCACTGTGCCCACCACCTGAGTTTCCTTATTGTGGACGAATCGGTGAGCACGGCTGGATCGAATTGATAGGTCAATCGGCAACGCCTTACACCAAATCTCAGATTTCAAATTTGAGATTTCAAATCTCGAAGGGGTATCCGATTGTTCGATACCCGCGTTATCGGATTTTCAATCCTTCACGCCGATATCGCGGGAGACCCCGTCGATGAGCACCAGATCTTCCTCATGCTCGTGTTGCTCCACGTAGGCCAGCAGCCGTGCCACATGATGGCACCAATCGCGAGGCATGATCGAATCCGCAGGGTCCAACTGTTGGACTTGCTGGCGAAGCAACAGCAATAGCCGAACAAACTCTGAATGTTGGTGCTTGAGGCGGGCCACTTGCTTGTTCAGCGTCGGGCGCTCGCCGAGCACGGGTGCGAAGTAGCCGCCCTGCTCCTCCAGCGCCATATGCTTGATCAGGTGGGCTTCGAAATGGGCGAACCGCTTCTTAAGCAGGTCGATCCAAGGTTCCAGCCCCGACCGGGGTACGACCGCGATCTCCCCGCGCAACTCGTCCATCAAGCGATTCAGCGTTTCGTGCTCCTCGGCGAGCAATTGATCGGCCCTCTGCCGGGTCATTCCTTCCTGCATGTGCGTCTCCGTAACAAACTCTTTTTTTAACCGGGTGAATTATACGGGCGTGCCAGTTTGACACGATCATTTTGGCGGAGGTTGAATAGTTCCGACCATGGCCCAGACTCACCTTGAAAACGCAACTCGTTGAGAGATCGTAATTTACGGCCATCCGCAAAAATGCCGCGGTTTTGGCACGGCCCATGCACGATTCATAAGCGGCAACTGCGGAGCGGTCCGCGGCGAGAGTTTGGACCCCCAGGAATTGGAGGTGAGTCGGTATGTTGGATCAATTGGCAACCCGATGGACTTTTCCGGATTTGCGGCGACAGATCGACCGCGTCTTCGAACAGGTCATGGAACCAGGCGTCACGGGCCCACTCGGCATCCGGGCGTTTCCGGCACTGAACGTGTGGGAAGACAACGATTGCGTGTACGTCGAAGCCGAACTGCCCGGCGTAGCCATGGAAGACATTGAAATCAATGTTGTAGGCGGCGAACTGGCGATCAAAGGTGCTCGTCGGCCTCTCAACGGCGGAAACGGGAACAGGACATACCATCGTCAGGAGCGAGCGGTCGGTGAGTTCTCGCGGTTCCTGACTCTGCCGGATGCAATCGACGCAGACAGAGTCGAGGCCGTGCTCAACAACGGCGTGCTTTCGATCAACCTACCCAAGGCGGAAGCGGCCAAGCCGCGACGCATTCAAGTTAATGCCCGATAGGGTTGCGGTCGTGGATGTGTTGAAATGGCCTGGTCTATCCCAGATGAACTGATAACGAGGTTGAGCGGACACGGACTTCTGTGGTCCATCCAAGGAGGTGCATGTACGATGACAAACGCAATGAAAAAACGAGAAAACAATGCCCTCGCTCGCGTCGAGCGAACGTTTGGAGCGCCGATGTTCTCGCCAAATGTCGACATTCTGGAGAACGCGGACGAGCTTACCCTGGTCGCGGACGTGCCCGGCGTGACGCCGGACAGCATCGACATCCAATATGAGCAGGGAGAGCTAACCATCCGAGGACGTGTTGAGCCGCGCGGTCAGCACAATAACTTTTTGCTCAACGAGTACGGAGTCGGTGATTTCTACCGCGTATTTCAACTCGGCGAAGGCGTGGACAACGACAAGATCAGCGCCGAAGTAGCCCACGGCGTGTTGACGGTTCATCTCCCCAAGCTGGAAAGGGTGAAACCGCGCAAGATTGCCGTCAAAGGCGCCTTGTTCACGTTGGCAAATGCGAAGAGCCGCGGGCCGCCTCCACTTCCGGATGCGAACCGCGGCTCCAATTTTTTCCGAAGAGATTCTACTTGGTTACTGCGTCATCCGATCCGCCTGCATCGCTGACAATAAGCCCAAACCGATCGCCGACGGTAATACTTGCTTTTCGCTCGACGCGTTTGCGAAGATATTTGATGGTCGCTTCGGTGCCCACGGGAGTGAAGCCTACCACGCGAATGAGATGATCGCGACTCTCGATCGGTGTGCCGTTGAATTCAATGACCACGTCATCTGGGCTTAGGCCGGCCCGACCCGCCGGGCCGTTGCTGGGCTCAACCTTGGTGATGCGAGCCCCCCGTGCACGACGCATTTCCGCCACCCGGGCCGAAGTCGGCGCTTCAACGTCATCGACGCCAACGCCGAGATAACCGTAGCGAACGGCCTCACCGCGCTTGAGTTTGTCAAGAATGCGCCGCGTGTTCACATCGATCGGTATGGCGAAGCCCATGCCCTCGTTAACGCCAGTGCTGGTCTGAATCGCCGTCACCACGCCGATGGCCTCGCCGTCGAGATTGAAAAGCGGCCCGCCGCTGCTTCCCGGGTTAATAGCTGCCGAGGTCTCGATCAAGTTGCCGTAATAATGAATGTTGGTGTCTTCGGCGATGCGCTCGGTCATATCACGGCCCAGCGCGCTCACCACTCCGTAAGTGATGGATGCCTGACCGCTGCGATTCGCCAGTCCGAAAGGATTCCCGCAGGCGAATGCCCACTGATTGATGCGGAGCTTGGAGGCATCGCCCCAACGAACGGCCGGCAGATGCTTCGCGTCGATGCTTAAGACGGCCAGATCGGCCCGCTCATCCTTCTGCATCAGCGTCGCATCGTAAGTCGTCCCGTCGGAAAGCGTGACCGTCAGAACGTGACCGTTGTCCACGACATGCATGTTGGTGGCGATGAACCCATCGGGGTCGATGATGAAGCCGCTGCCCTGGCTCACCGGCACCTTCAGCCGCGTGTCTGCTTCCTTACCGGCCCGAACCTGATAGGCCCGAACGGCCACCACGCTTGGCCGCACCGTGTCCGACAATTCGACGAAACTGCTTTCCAACGCCTTCATGTCGCCAATAGAATATCGGGAGCTGGTTTGCGATTGGGCGATGGCGGTACTACAAGATACGAAGAGGACGGCTGCGGCGTGGTATCGTTTCGAGGACATACCGAGAACTCTGCTGCGTGAATTCCGGTTCATGAACTCCCCTCCCTGTAAAAGGACAGTCTGAAAAACCCTCTGGCACCGAGATTATAACTGCTTCATCTCGAAAAGCACGAAAAAAATGAAACAAAAAATCACTCAAAACTCGCGAGTTCAGCTTGAATTCCGCCACTTTTCATAAGCTTGACCTCGATTCAATTCGCCAAACGCTGGCCTCCCACTGCGCGACCAGTTTGGGGAAATCCCTCGTGCAGAACCTCTCCCCGGCCACAAAAATCCACGTCGTACGCGACTGGTTGACCCAGGTCCGGGAACTTTCGTTGGCTGTTATCGACCATTCCTACCCTCCTTTAGGAGGCGTTTTTGATGTAAGAGATTATGTTCGTGCTTCGGGTTTTCCCGCGCCTCTCGAAGCAGAACAACTGGTCCGAATCGCCGACACGCTTACTGCTACCGCACACCTGCGCCACTGGTTGGAAACCATCGCGCCTGTCGCACCCTCATTGGCCAGGCTCCTTGAACGCGTCATGGATTTAAGCGAAATCGGGGCGGCAATCAATGAGGCCATCGATGAGCGGGGTGAAGTCCGCGACCACGCGAGCGCCCGGCTCGCAACCATTCGGCGATCAATCGAAGAATCGAAATCGCGCGTCCGCATGGTATTCGAAAGGCTGGTCCGCCAATCGGGCTTGAGCAAGCTCCTTCAATATGGCGGAACGACCTTTCACGACGACCGCATGGTTTTGCCTCTCAAGGCCGAATATCGCGGCCGGGTGCCGGGGATCATCCATCGCAGCTCGGACTCGGGTGCGACACTTTTCATCGAGCCGGCCGAATCGGTGGAACTCAACAACACCATCGTTCGCCTTCGCGAGGAAGAAAAAAACGAAATCACGAAAATACTCAAAAACCTTACTCAGCGAGTCCATCTGAACGGGCACGCAATTCTTAGCACGCTCGGTGGACTTGCGGTCCTCGACCTCGTCGCGGCCAAATGCCGTTACGCAAAAAAACGAAAATGCGTCTGCCCGGAGATCGACGATGCGGGCCGCTTGGAATTGCACGAGGCGCGGCATCCGCTGCTATTGGAATTGTTCGATGAACAGGAAATCCCAGGAGAGACTAAACGCGAAGTTGTGCCCATCAACATCCGACTCGGCGACGACTTCGATGTGCTCATCATTACGGGGCCCAACACCGGAGGAAAGACGGTCACGCTCAAAAACGTCGGACTCCTTGCCTTGATGACGCAATGCGGCATTCCCATTCCGGCGAGCAAAGGTTCACTCATGCCGGTGTTCAGCCAGATCTTCATTGACATCGGCGATGAGCAGAGCCTGCAGCAATCGCTCAGCACCTTCAGTTCGCACCTCTCCAACCAGCTGGAAATACTCCGCACCAGCGGCAGTCGATCACTCGTGCTCATTGATGAACTCGGCGCGGGCACGGACCCGGACGAAGGTGCGGCGATTGGTCGTGCAATCATTGCAGAGCTGTTAAGCCTTAAAGCCCGTGCCATCGTAACCACGCATCTTTCGGCTTTGAAGGCTGTGGCCTTTACCGCCCCGCGCGCCGAGAATGCATCGGTCGAGTTCGATTCCGTCTCCCTTAAACCGACTTACCACGTCCGGCTGGGCGAACCTGGCAACAGCAATGCGCTGATCATCGCCAAGCGATTGGGCATGCCTGCGCGGCTGGTTCAACTGGCCAAGAGCTATCTCGACGACACCACGCGGGCACTCAACAAGGCCATTGCCGGCACGCTCGATTCGCGTCGGGAGGCCGAAGCGGCGCGGCGTGCTGCCCGGGAGGCCGAACTCGTGGCCAACCAGGAGCGTGAAAAATTTGAACGCGAACGCAAGGAGTTGGAGAAATCGCAGGAGGAATTCCAGCGATGGACGACCTGGGTCAATGCGCTGCGACCCGGTGATCAGGTTCACCTCCGCAATCTGAATCGGCCGGCCAAAGTGGTGCGAATGCAATTGCATAAACAGACCGCGCTGGTTTCGGCCGGAGCAATGGATATCGAAGTGCAGCTGCGCGATGTCACCGAGCCGCAGCCGGAGTAATACGAGTGAGGCAAGCACATCAAAGAATGTGTCACATCAAGCCGATCCTGCGCTTAGCGATACCCAGAGTCCGCGCGAACTGAAGTTCGCGGCTCGCTCGCAGATCTAATCAACGCAGTCTTCGTAGGAAGGGCGGCCTCCGCCGGGATGCATCAAGTGGGTGAGCACCATCGGCGAGGGCAGCGTGTCCTTGGTCCAGCCGGGCCCGCGAACGATCACGCAGCGGAAAAATTCGTGCTCGCCGGGCGAATCGTCCAACCCGTCATTGTCCGAATCGTAGCTGGGATAATTGCCTAATTGTTCGGCGATGTAATGCCGTGCATATCCATCTTTGTCGTACGTTCCCTCGATCAGCACCCGTTGCGGTTCCGCATGGGCATCCACGAAGGCTCGGTTGTAGGTCCAATCGCGACCGTGCCAGCCCCGGATGACTTTGGTGGGTCCGGGGTCGATGCCCGGCATGACGCCCTCCAAATCGCAGATTTCCTGCCGCGCCGCCCAGGCCCAGCGCCCGATGTTTTCTTCGTAATAAATGGTGCGTGCCGGAGTCGGCACGCGGGTGATGGGTCGCATGTACGGCGAGTTGCTGTGCATGAGCCCCCCACCGCTGTTGGCCACCATGAACACATTGGCCGCGTAGCTGTTGCCGAAATAATCGTATGACGAGTGCTCGCTGGCAACCCAATCGCGGCAATGCCCCCCGCGCGGTGGGCCATCGTCTGCCGGACAGCGAAACAGGCCCAAGTCAAGCGTTGTGTCACGTTGTGCGCCGACTCGATCATAAGGATTCCCGTAATCTTCAAGGCCACCCTTGTAGAGGATGGCGTTCATGCCGCGAGTGGCCGGTCCGAATCCGACTCGCGTGCCGTACTTGCTGTTGACCGGGTCCGGCGCGCCGCCCATAAAGTCGGGCCGCCCAACGCCACTTTTGCCGCCCCACTCATAGGCGCCGACAAAAATTGGGTTGGTCGCGCTCTGCCAGTACTGGCCCGAATGAACGGGGATTCCCCATCCGTGCGGATCGTCGGCCTCGTAAATGCGGCTGCTGGTGGCGATGCCCTTGATATGCGATAGGCAAGTCGCGTGCTTCGCTTGCCGCCGAGCGGCCTCAAGGGATGGCAGGAGGATGGCAATCAGCAGCGCGATGATGGCAATGACCACGAGCAATTCGATCAGCGTGAAGCCGCGAAGATTCAGTATCCTGATTGGCGCCATCATATTGGTTCGTTGCATACGAGTCCCCGGCATGATGCTTATCCTAATATAGTACAAATGTGCATGGGCATTGAAAGCCCGCATCGAATAACCGCACGCTGCCCAAGCCCACATGCGACCAATGGTAAAGTTCAAAGTGCAAAGTTCAAAGAACAGAGAGAAGTCCTTATAATTAAAGAATTGCCGGATGTCCCTCGCCGTTCCAATGGAGCCCGACACGTGACGTTAACCTACTGGTCGTATTTGGATCTGGAAAAGTTGCTCGACATGCAGCATCCGCGGAGCGATCCGCCCGAGCACGACGAAATGCTCTTCATCGTGATCCATCAGACCTACGAGCTATGGTTCAAGCTCCTGCTGCACGAGCTCGACAAGGTGAAGAGCGATTTCTCAAGCAACGATCTGTACGGCGCGATCCACACATTGAAGCGGGCGCGGACCGTGATGAAGACGCTGGTTCAACAAGTTGACGTTCTCGAAACCATGACGCCGATGTCCTTCACCAGCTTCCGCGACCGCCTCGACACTGCATCGGGGTTTCAGTCGGCCCTGTTTCGCGAACTCGAATTCACGCTTGGCTACAAGCGGCCGGAGATGCTGAAACATGTCGCGCCGGACGCGCCGCGGCGCAACGAGATCGAAAGGCGCTTGAATGAGCCCAGCCTAATGGACCACTTCTACGACTTTTTGGAGCACCGCGGCGCGAGCATTCCTGCTGAAATTCGATCCAAGCCCGTGACGCAGGCTATCCAGCCCAATGAGAGAATTCAGGACGCCCTCTTCGACCTGTACAAAAAGCACGCCGACGTGGCCATCCTCTTCGAGCTCATGACCGATTTCGACGAGGGGCTTCAGGAATGGCGTTATCGGCACATCAAGCTGGTGGAACGCACCATCGGAGCCAAGAAGGGGACCGGCGGCTCGCTCGGGGTCGAGTTTCTGAAACAGTCGCTCTTCAACCCAATCTTCCCCGACCTCTGGGCCATTCGCCATCGCCTTTGACAGTCGCGGTCGCGTAGTGAAAAGATGATCTCCGAACACGCGTCTCAACGGGAGCTTCGCCCTCCGTGCATTTCGTGCTGACCGATAACACGACCCTGTCTGGCCAGAAGAATTCTCCGACTCAATCTGCCTAAGATGGCTGGAGGAAGAGTAGATGGACGCCCCGGATCGCGATCAGGATTTATACCCAGCGCACGTTTATTTATCGTATAGTCCGGCTCCGCCGGACACGTCGATGATATTTCGCGAAATGATTGCAGCCGAGTTGGGGGCGGGGCGGCTGACCCGCGTGCGTCGCGCACGAATCCTGCGCTATGCTTCCCAGTTAGGCCTTTCGGCCGCAGAGGCGGGCCGCCTCATCCGCGAGTGCCGCCAGGAGTTCGAACTTTCTGATGGATTGGGCCTTCACGCGGTGACCCCCCCGCCCCGCCGGTCCGCGATATCTTCGGGCTTTGCCATTACCACCGGCATCCTGCTCATCGTTATCTGGCTCATTCGATAAATCCATGCACTACCGCCTTCTTATCTGACGCCTGCTCGTGCGCCCATTCCTTGCGACAAATGGTCCAGACTTCCCGCAATCGGGACGCCTTCAGCTTCGACAGCGAAGGGATCCAAAAAATCAGCCAGTCGTTGGTCTCATCCCGTTTGATCATCGCATCCTCGCCAAGGCCCTCGACCATCGCCGGAGTAACTTTGTTTTGCGGCACTCGCAGCTCGATTCGCAACCCACGTCCCATGTTGGTGACGATCTTCCCCAAGTGTGCACGATGGCCCTCATGTTTGAGCAACACGGCAGTCTTTGTGCACCAGTCAAACTCAAGATGGGGCTGCAACTTCTGAAACTGCCCGACAAGAGTCAAAAGCAAATCGGGCTTCCACCGGGCAACCTGGGCTTGAGACATCGATTTCTGCGACAAATGCCATTCCCGCCCCGCCGACTTCCAGGGCTCTTTCAGTTCCAGCGCCGCTTCCGTTCGTTGCACGTGATGTTGATATGCAGTCGCAGCCGTCCCCAAGAAAGCACGAAATGCTTTTTTGCTCACGTCCCTAAGGTCGCGCAACGAAAGTCGAATATCG
>JBKJYI010000088.1:0-11055 GCA_046715855.1 Phycisphaerae bacterium | reverse complement strand
GCGCTGTCCACGCCCGTTCCGTAGGTCGCAAAAAAGAACTGCCGCCCCACCTGGTGAAAATTGTCCAATCAGGGTGCAGCGACGCGGCCGCCGAACTGGGCTATGACCTCTGATTTTCCATCCAAGACCGACAGTGTAATTTTCAGGGAGATTGCCTATTGATGGAGGTGAAGGCCGACTCGAATAATTAGCCCGCAATCGTTTCGCCACGTTCGAGGAAAGTAAACAACTCCGGCCCGCAGGAGGTTTGATCATGCAACTCAGCAAGGTTGACGCACTCAACACCACGTTCGAAAAGACCAACACCTGGCTCAGACATCTAGCCGCAGATGGACCTTTTATTGACGAGCGGCAGGCGTATACGGGACTTCGGGCGGTTTTGCATGCGTTGCGCGACCGCCTCCGCCCGGAAGACGCGGTGCACCTGGCTTCGCAATTGCCCATGTTGATTCGCGGGATGTTTTACGAGGGCTGGAAGCCGTCGCGCACCCCGATGCGCGAGCGAACCTTGAACGATTTTCTCGATCACATCGAATGGAACCTGGGGCCGGCTACCGAATTGGACGCGGAGACGGCGGCGATCGCCGTCTTCAATCTTCTGGATGAGAAGGTCACGCCAGGGGAAATCGACGACGTGGTGAATGCGTTGCCGCGGGAGATTCAGGAACTCTGGTGCGTACCCAGCGAAGCGGTGCGGATGTAGCTGGACTCAAATCGCTCTTTTCAGGCGAGCGGTTCGCACTGGAGTGCGGTGAGTTTGTTACGCAAAGAGTCGGGAATGGGCATGGCGGAGAAGACCCCGTCCTTCATCCCGCAGCAAACGGCGGTGACTTTGCCGGCGGCGATGAGCTTGCTTTCGCGGAAAAAATCGACTTCGAAGCTGATCGATCGGCCGCCGACGTGGGTGAGGCGGAAGGTGAGTTTTACCTCGTCTTCGAACCGTATGGGTGAAAAATACTCACATGAGACGGCGACTCGCGGCCAGCTCATGGTGTGCAGGCCTTCGGGCGTGACCACGCTGCGGCCCAGCGACCGCCAGAAGGCATGCTCGACCTCCTCCATGTAGCGGAAATAGTTGGAGAAGTGCAGGACCCCGGCCATGTCCGTGTCGGCAAACTGCACCCGGCGGGTTATCGTGAATGGCTCGCTCATCCTCCGGCCTCGCGACCCCACCGCTCACTTTCGATTTTGCCTGGTGCGAAAAACTTTTCAATGGTCGCCGGAGACGGCGCTCGAGTGATCAGAGAAACCAGTACCAGCGCGATCGTGGCGGCGGCGAAAATGAATGTTACGGGCGTCAAGCCGTAATGCAGCGGCTCGTCACGCACCTGACCGAACTGCGCTTCGCGAAAGAGAAAAAGCCAGACGCCGGCCGCGGCAATGATGGAAGCGTACACCCCAGCCTTGGTGACGCGCCGCCAGTAAATTGCGGCGAAGAGAATGGGAAAGAGGCTGGCAAATCCGCTGAAGCACCAGACGCCGAGGTTGAATACACGAGAATCCTTCCACGCCAGGGCAAGAAGGTAGGAAATTCCCACAATCAGGACGATGAACAGCCGGCCAATCAGCACCAGTTGTTTCTGGGAGAAGCGGTCCTTGCGAGCATAGTGGGCTACGAAGTCATTGGTGAACATGCTTCCCAGGGCGAGGAATTGGGCGTCCATGCTGGACATCACGGCGGCGAAAATCCCCGCAGCTAAAAAGGCCCCCAGCGCCGGCGCAGCAAGCTTTTTGACGATCATAGGCAGGACGGCGTTGGGTTTGGCCCAATCCGGCGGGATGACCGGCTGCCCGTTTTCCATGATCGCAGAGGTCGCCCAGATGCCGATCATCACACATGGCGCCCAGATAATCATGATCAGTAGCGGCTGGCCGATGATAGAGAGGCGGAATTTTTTGGCGCTGCGGGCGGTCAGCCAATATTGGAAAAGATGCGGAAACATGGCCACGCTGAGCGGAATGAAGAGGTAGGACGCAAATTCGACTTTGCCGGCGCGATGCGGTTCGACCGGTTTGATCACTGTCTTCTTTGCTTGAAAGTCGGCCAGCTTCTGTTCGTAGAATTGCATGTCGGCGTCGGTGACTTCGCGTTTGAGACGGGTCGGATTGTGCTCCAGAACCATCTTGGTCGCGTTGACTGGTCCGCCAAGTTTTTCCGAAATGGTGTAGCACGCCGCGAAGCCGAGCACCAGAAAAATCACCGTCTGAAGGGCATTCACCCAGGCCGTGCCGCGCACGCCGCCGGCTGAGATGTAGTAAAGGACCACCACGCAGGTCACCAGCGCCCCGAGCCAATAGGGCACGGATCCATTCGTCGATTTGAAGAACTCCGGGAAAGCGCCGGCCGTCATCGATTGGACTGTCGTCCCTGAGGTGATTATGCCCAGCAAAACATAGGGGATGAGCAGGGCTACGAGAATGGGGAAGAGAAGCAGGCCGAGCTTATCGGATTCGAAGCGGTCGCGGAAGAATTGGATCTGCGTGACATAGCCGTATTTCTTGCCGAAGGCCCACAATTTCATTCCCACCAGAAAATACATGGCCGCGTGGATGATTCCCGACCAGGAGGCCATCTTGCCGTAGACGACGATGCCGGACTCCCATGCTTCGCCGGAGCTGCCGATGAGGGCGAAGGCGGTCATGGTGGTGCCAATCAGTGACATCAGCAGCATGACCGAGCCCAGCCCGCGCGAGGCCACGAAGTAGTCGGCGACCGTGGCCCGTAGGACTAGCTGGCTAAGCAGCCCCAAGGCGATCAGAGCAACCAGGTAGCCTGCGATGACCACGACGGCGGTTTGTCCGGGATTTAGACCCATAGAAAATCCAAATTTAAAGTTCGAAATTCAAATTTCGTAAGAAGAAAATCGCAGAGCCGATTACTCACGATTCCGCTATCGGGTCGCGTAAATCGACATCGCGAGGCCAACAATAGTGCACCGCCAGGGCCCACAGGATTCCCGCGGCGATGGAGACGCCGATGTGGTACGCCAGTCCGATGGGAACAAACCCGAACACCAGCGGTTCAATCGAATTCCACCACCAGTAGTCCTGGTGCAAGATTGCAAGCCCAATAAGGAGTATGATGACAATTCGTTTCATATGGCGTTCCGACAAAAAAACTTATTACCCCGACTTGCCCGCGATAGGAAGCTGTCGTATGCGAATGGAGTAATCATCTATGACCACGACAACACCTTCTGGCAATAAGGATTCGATCGAGGGAAGACATCTTAGCAATTTAAGTACTAACTCGGACGGCCGACTTTCCTGAACCCGAAACAAAATCACAGAAGGATCTCGAAACGATCGTGTGGCCAGCAACGTTCCGAAATCAGTGTCGGCGGTAATGACAACTCGCCCTTCAGATTGTGCTCGAATGAGTATATCGATGTCTTCCGCCTGAACCAGGCCAAGGTCGCGCACGTGGACGGCGTCATGTCCAGCAGCGGCCAAGCTACGCGCCGTAAGCGAAGACAAAGACGCATCGATCAAGAATCTCAACCTAGACTCCGATGGTGGTCAGTGGAATGACTCGGTCCGCTGTCAACGCTGCGGCGTACTCCAGCGCGGCGGCAATATCTTTGGCCTCAAGGTCGGGGTATGCGTCAAGAATCTCTTTCGTGGACATGCCGTTTGCAACACACCGAACAACCGTTGCTACGGGAATTCGCATTCCCCGAAGGCAGGCCTGTCCACCCATCTGGTTGGGATTAAACGTAATCCGATCGTTGATCATTCACGGACTCCTAATTCTCTAATAATATCGGTTCGGGCAAAGATGCACGCTCAGCGACGCGGGCGAAAACTTCGCCGAAGTCGTCTTTTTCGAAAACGTCGCCGATGAGCAGGCGGACCACCTGGTCGTGAAACTGCGGGTAGTCGCGATTGAAGGCCCCGAAACTGAAATTCGGGTTGTAAAAAGCGTAAACAAGCTGGCGGATGAGTTGCATTCCGCGTGCCACCTTGGGCCCGTGGCGGCCAAGACGCTCGGCGCTCAAGTCATTTTCCTGCAAAGCGGCGTGGACGGTGTCGGCGGTGAGCTCGCCCATTTTCAGTGCGAGAAAAACTCCCGACGAATAGATCGGATCGAGGAACCCGAATGCGTCCCCGCAAAGCACCCAACCGTCCCCGGCGATGCGCTTGGCCCGATACGTGAAGTCGCTGGTGACATAGGCATTGGAAATGCGCTCCGCCCCTTCGACGCGGCGGCGAATGCCCGGCGTGCGAGCAATCTCTTCTTCGAGAGTAGCCAGCGGGTCGTCACCGCGGCCCGTTATCAGGAACTGCGTCTTGCCGACGACCCCAATGCTGGTAATGTCATTTTCCTGCGGGATGGACCAGAACCACCCTTGCTTGTCCGGCGTGTAAATGACCAGCGTCGCACCCGCGTTGCGTCCCGGATCGCGCCTAGCGCCTTTCCAATATGCATATATCGCGGCGTTTTTCAGGCCCGGCTCGCCCTCTCGAATGCCTAGCTGCTTTGAGAGAAGTCCGTTGACTCCCGAGGCATCGATTACCACCTTGCAGTAAACGTCCCGCGCCTCCCCGTTCTCGACTGCGCGTACTCCGACGGCCCGGTTGCCCTTGAAGAGCACTTCCTTCACGCTGACGCCCTCGCGCACCTGCACGCCGTGCTCGCGGGCGTTGTCAAGCATAAGCTTGTCGAACTTGTCTCGTTGCACCTGCCAGGTGTATGCCCACTCATTGGGATCGCGGTCGGGGAAGAAATACGGCTGCGATTCCTGCCCCGATGAAGAGACGAACTGCACGCTTTCCTTCACTACAAAGTTGGCCTTGGTCATTTTCGGCAGCATGCCCAGACGTTTGAAAACCCAGTACGTCTCGGGCATCAGCGACTCGCCGATATGGTGCCGGGGAAAGCGAGACCGCTCCAGCAGCAATACCTTGTGGCCATATTGAGCGAGGAGCGTGCTGACGGTCGATCCGGCAGGTCCGCCCCCGATGATGATGCAATCGTGATTGGAATTCATATTTATTCTTATTGTCGAGGGGACCCTCAATCCGCAATCGCGAATCGAAATCAAGCAGGTACAACCTCCAATAATTCCACAGCCGGCTTACCATCGCAATGAATTACGCCCAGTCGCCCAAATGCTTCGGTAGGCGCCTGCGGCACGAAGTATTGTACAACCGGGCTCTGCGACGAGAAGCGCAGGTACCAGCGAGGTTCGACCACTGTAAGCACGTTGTATTTCGCGAAGATCGTGCCCAGTGGCAGACTTCGGGCCTCGATTTCGGCTCGGGCAGCCGCGGGCAACACATCCAGGCTCAGTCGAACAAGACCAAATTCCACAATGCGCTTGCCGGCGTTGACAGTCAGTAGGATTTTCCGGCGATACGCGCTGCTCTCTTCGCGATAATCCAATACGCGCAAGGTGACCGCCTGCGCATAGTGTGCATGAAGCGTGGCCGTCATGTGCCGATCATGAACCAGCAAACTGCGGGTTTCACGCGGTATCTCGTGAGCTTGTATTTGTACGCAGTCTCGCAGCCACGACACGCCTTCGAAAAACCCCTCACCGAGCGCAGCTAGCGTGGCGTGTGGATCGGCGGCAACATCGAGTGGTCGATCAGTGCGAATCATGTGTATCGCACGTTCTGGAATTGCGGTTCGAAAAAACGTGGAAGCAAAGAATCGACTCGGAGCAGACCTGCGCGGCTGAGCAGGATTTCATCGCCATGGATTGCGAGCAGCCCGTCATCCTGCAGTCCGCCGAAGATGGAAGCAAACGTACGCGTGATCGGTTCGTCAAACTTCTGGCGGAAATAGTGAGCATCGAGCCGGCCCAGCTTTAGTTGCAAAATCATTTCGCGGATCAACTGCTGGCGATCAGAAATCGGCAGTGCCCGACTGATAGGCAGCCCGCCGCGCTCCAGCGATTCGATGTAACCCTCCCAGGAGTCGATATTTTGATAGTGCACGCCAGCCAAGTGCCCGAATGATGCCACCCCCGTTCCAATGAGATCCGCGCCGTGCCACAGCGCATCACGATACACGAATCCGTGATGATTTCCGGGCTTGTAAAGCGTATAGCCGCTCGAGACAACATACCCCGCCTTTTCAAAAGTACGGAATGCGTAATCCACCCACCAACGCTTCGTTGACCATCCTGCAACCGGCGTGGAAATCGTGTTGATTGTTTCCGCATTCCCTTCGTGCTTTCGTGCCTCCGTGCCCTCGTGTCTGGCCGTTTTAGCAATTTCCGTGTTGTGCGGGACTTCCATCTGATAGATGGTCACACTGTCGGCGTCGAGTGCCAGTGCCTTGTCAACTGTTTCCTTCCATTTGTCCTCGGTATCGCCGACCATGCCGGCGATCAAGTCGATATTGATCTGCGGGAAGCCGACTTCGCGAGCCCAGCTGAATGCCTGGAACACTTCGCCGGAGCGATGAGCGCGCCCGCCCAGCGCCAACACTTCATCATCAAAGTGCTCGATTCCGAGGCTCAATCGCGTGGTGCCGATCGAGCGGATGGTTTCCAGCTTGCTTTTCTTCAGCGTGCCCGGCTCGCACTCAAACGTCACTTCGCGTGCATGCTTCCAACGCCAGTGATCGCTGATGCGGCCTATGAGGCGTTCGAGTTGTTCCGCGGACAGAAACGACGGGGTACCGCCTCCGAAGTATACGAAGTCGAATTCGCGGTCGGCCAGCGCGGCGCGATCGGCATAGACTTCTGCTTCCCGGGCCAGCGCCGTGAGATAGGTGTCCACGTCCGAAGAATTTTTATCGGTGTAAACGCGAAAATAGCAGAACTTGCACCGCTTCCGGCAAAATGGAATGTGAATGTACAACCCCAGAGGCGGCGCGGGCTTTGGAGCCGGTGCGTCCAGCGCGGCCAGGTACGACGGAATCTGTTCAGCACTCCATGCCGAAAACGGCGGGTAGTTGGCGACGAAATAACTGCCGACTTCCGTATGCTCGTCTTTCTGAACGCTTAGCTGCATAACCGCCCCCGGAGACTGCTCTCAAGTATAACGACTTCAGGGTATGGATTCGTCGCCTCGGATGTCAGAAGATGTGGCTGGCGGCGCAACAGCGATGTCACTAGCCGAATCACGACGCGCGAAAAGTTCGGCCACGACGTTTCCGAGAATAATCAAGCCCGCGCCAAGCCATGCCCCCAAGCCAATGGTGCGATCAGCGGCGAACCAGGCATAAGCGGTCGCGAAGAGCGGTTCCGTAAGGTACACCAGCGCGGCACGCGTAGGCGTGGTTCGTGGCTGAAACCGAAACATTAATCCGAATGTGACCAGCGTCGCGAAGAATACCGCGGCGGCGGTAAGCGCCGTAAACTTCCACGAATCGAACGCTTCAATCACGACGCGAGGCGCGAGCGAGATGTCGCCTCCAAACCGCCAAAGCGCGTAACTTACGAACACGATGCCGGCGACGACCAATTGGGCGAGGGTGAATCGCCAGGGGTCTTCGCGCTTGCCGAAATAGTCCACAACCAGGAGATGGCCGCTGAAAACGACCGCGCATAAGAGACCGAGCAGCGTGCCGATTTCGAAGCGTCCCTCCTCGCGATAAAGCGTCATGAGTGCCACGCCCAACGTCGCCAGCCCGATCGCGCACCAGAGCGCCGACGAAACGCGGTGTTTGAGAATGAGCGCGGCTGCAATCGGCGTGAAGATGATGGTGAGCGAAGTGAGGAACGCACTGAGCGACTCACTCGTGTAGGAAAGTCCATAGTGTTGTAGAAGCATCCCGACGGAGAGGAACAGGCCGCCGGCAACGCCGCCGCGCAGAGTTGTCTTGCTCCAGCCGCGCACGGAGCGCGGAAACAGCAGCGCCCACGCCAACGCCGCCAGTGGAAACCGCACCGCGAGAAATGTCGCCGGGCCATGCGCTTCCAGAGATTCCCCTCCCGCCTCCACCCAATGTTCACTGAGGATGGATTGTGCTTCCTTGTTCCAATTGAAAGACATGCCCCAAAAAGCGCATGCCACCAGCAGCATGCCGATGGCGAACCGTTCGCTTGTTCGATTGGAAGCGGCAATTGGATTCATTCGGAGAACGCATTCGAATAAGTTTCGAGCAATTCAACAGTGCCCACGGGCACCGGATTAAACCCCGCGGTCCACTGTTTCGCAGCCTCCTCCGCGAGCGAGGGCAATGCACACTCCGAGACGTTCAATTCGAGCAGGCAAGACGGTAGTCTGGCCGTACGGCGCAACTGTTCCACACGGCTGGCCAGGCGTGCGGGATCGGCATCCAGCGCTCCGTAGTAATTGGCGTGCACGGAATTAAATCGAATCACGTGAGGAAGCATGACGCCGATCGCAAGACCATGCGTAATTCCGAATCGGGCGGTAAGTGGATTCGCGCACGCATGAGCGGCCCCCAGCATGGATTGCTCAATGGCCGCGCCGGCCAGGTGCGCCCCGAGAAGCATGTCCGCGCGGGCCTCGCCGTCTGCCGAATCGTGCAGGGACCTTTCGAAGGATCGATCGAGCAGGGTCCAGGCTTCTCGCGACAGCGCGAGAGAGTTTTCGTTCCGTCGTTTTGTGGCCGAGGTTTCGATTGCATGTGATATTGCATCAATTCCGGTCGCAGCGGCAACCGCGCGCGGGCATGTGCGGGTCAGTTCCGGGTCCAGAATGGCCACGAGAAAGGCGGCCTTTGAATCCCCGCAGGCCATTTTCTGGTGTGTGACCGGGTCGGTGATCAGGGCGAAGGATTGGGCCTCGCTGCCTGTCCCCGCGGTGGTTGGGATTCCGACCGACGGGAGCATGGGCCGGGTAGCCTTGCCGACACCCCAATAGTCTTGCATCCGACCCCCGTTGGTCAGAATGAAGTTGATGCCCTTGGCGCAGTCGAGCGCACTACCCCCGCCAAGCCCGACAATAAAGTCGATCCCCGCCTCACGAGCGTGCTTGACGCCGTCATCGACGTGTTCCGTAGTCGGGTTTTCCGCGACCGCATCGAACAAAGCTGCTCGCAGACCGGCCTGCTGCAAGAACGTCTGCGCCCGATCCGCATGGCCCGCAGCGACTATGCCGCGGTCTGTCACCAGGAGAACGCGCGAAGCCCCGCGCTCCGCGCAAAGCGCGCCCACCCGGGCGAGCGCGCCCGCTCCAAAAACCACTTGCGTGCGCGAGATGGACAATATCTCGCTCAGTCCCGTCGGCAATCCCTCATGCTGCATGGCCGGTAAGGTATCGGACGAAACTTGCACTGACGAATCCTCGACCGTAGGTGCGACGACTCCACGAATCTCGGGTGGCATGGTCAAGCGCAGCGCCGCCATGCTCCCAGAACACCTGCCGCGCGCGATTCCTCGCTAGGCCGCCGAGGTGATCTGAAATGCCCGCTGGCGATAAAGGTGCTCAAAAAGGTTGCCCTCGTGCGGCTGATCCCAACTCAACTGATAGGTCGGGATCGCCCCCACGTTGAGCCGGTCCACGTTGGCGGAGGCCATGAGCGAACGAATGAAGTCCTGGTCGCTGGTGATGGCTGACACAACCAGCGACTTGCCGATGGCCGCTGGCATTTCCGAGGTAGGGCACTCGATCACCGAGGCGAAGGGGAAAAGATACTCGCGGTTCGCTAATGCGTGCTCGCGGTCAGTGCACTCGATGATCGTCGGCAGAAGGTAGGCCACCCGGCCCTGCCGGACCAACCGCGGTGCGCCGCGAATTATTTCCGTAACGTCGACAGCGCCGGGCACGCGCAGCTCGTGATCGATGATCGCGGAGATTTTTTCAGCCATGGTCGCATTGGAGAACGCGGCAATGGTCGCCTTGGGGTCATCGACGGGCAGAGCCTTTACCTGGCTCAAGCCAGCGGCCAATGCTTCCGCGATCTTGTGGCCATGCTTGGGCGTCCAGACACTCGATGCATTGATGCACGATCGCCCGCCGTTGGCCGTAATCGAACCCACCATAACGTCCAAATAATGTTCCCAATTGTCGGCCGTGTCATCGCCGAGAATCACCTTGCTGAAACCCGGCCCATGAATTTCCACGCGCGGGTCGCCCCGCCACGGAGCAGTGGTCGAAGTGTCACCAAAAAGCATGGAGCGACCGACATGGCGAAGTAGCTCGCCGGCGCCCGCGTGATCGGTGGGATAAAAGCCGAATGCCTCGCGAGGGATGCCTTCTGCGGCCAGCGCTTCGATAATGCGAAGCGGGGTCCAAGGCTCTTCCCGTCCCGGCTTGAGCACCACCGGGGCTTTCAGCGCAATTGCTGGAATCCACAGCCCGTGTACGCCGGGCGAATTGCTTGGGAGCACCGCCCCGAAGATGCGCCCTTCCCGATAAAAGCTAAGGGTGCGGCCTTCGATGACGCCGTAGCCGCGATCGAGAATGCCCAAGTCAAAGCCCCGCGTGAGTCCCGCGACGATCGTGTCCATTTCAGCCATGACCCGGCGAATTTTGTCGGCGTTCGAGCGACAGTAGGCGACGGGCATGCCGGTAGTAGCGGAAAGCTGGCGGACATAGTCATCGAACGATTGTTTCCCATCGCCGCATGGAAGCGTGCCTTCCATAAACCGTTTGGCCGCCCGCCCGCAAATCTCGATCAACTCGGCCACGGTAAAGCTTTCCAGCACGGTGTCATCCATCCGGTTGATGTCGCGCACCACCATGCCCGGATTGGCTTGACTCACCATCGCCACCGGCTCCCCCGTCGCGTGATGCACAAGCTGGATCTTGTCCACGCTTTCGTACGGTCCACCATGTCTTAGAATCGGTATGTGCAGCATTTTTCCTCGCAGTTGCGGAGTTTCGGTCTCTCAGTGTTATACTAGAATAACCTATGGAAGCTTTTGAGACCACGATTCGTAGAGGCGGTTCAGTTGCCCTCAAGGAAGCATCGGACTTCTTAATGAAATCCAATCCTGTATTTCAGACTTTACACACCATCACACAAAAACTTCAACAACTTGGGATTCCGCACGCCGTGATGGGGGGAATGGCCTTGGTGGCTCACGGTTATCTGCGCACAACGGAGGATGTCGATATCCTGATTTCTTCGTCCTCGTTGAAATCAATACATGATTCCCTGATTGGGCTAGGTTACCGCCCTGTTTT